>JAVBQU010000007.1:0-16700 GCA_031548675.1 Bacteroidales bacterium | reverse complement strand
TTCCATATTATAGCTAAAGTAACGATCAGAAAGTGTTTTTCCTTCAGTTGCTTTGATAAAAACAAAGTTTATTTTCAACGAATCCTGCCTCACTTTGGCAACTGCGTCCCAATCTATTTTTTTCTGATAACGCGATACATCTATTCCATGTATTTGATACCCTTGCGGAATATTAATCCCAAAATTTTCAGCATAAATTGTATTTTTCTGAATCCGTTCAAAATATACACTACATATATTATAAAGCTTAACAATTTGACGCTTAACCTGATTTGAATGCAGGATAATTAATACTCCGGTAAAAAAAACAATAACAATCCAAAATAGTTTTCTGTCTTTTTTCTTTCCTGAAGCTTTTTTTCTGTGTCCCATCTCCTTATTTTTTCAAACTGCTGATTATCAAGTCTACATTATTTTTCTTACGATGTTCCATCATAGATTCGTAATCCACACCCGAATTGCCAAAAACCAATGATAATGCGGGTTGAGCAATAAAAATAAAAATATTTAATGACATTATGTTCAGCATCAAATCCACAGACCCTATAGGCTTTATCGTATTATTCTGCACTTCTTTATCAATATCGGCTTGCAGTACCTCTACAATATTACCAACCTTGGGAAGCAAAGCTTTCACAAAAATATTCTTCCTGTTATCATCAATAAGTATTTCGCTAAAAATAAAAAAAGGCAATTTCGGATTAGCTGCGATGATATCAAAATGCTGTTCTATACCTATCTTGAGTTTTTCAAGCAAAGGAAGCTCCTGTTCAAATACACTGATAAAAGAATTTGCCAAAGTAACAGCCTGCCTTTCAAACACCATATTAAATAAATTCTCCTTTGTTCGAAAATAATAATGCAGCATAGCATGAGTTACACCAGCACTTTTAGCTATTTCTGTAGTTTTTGCACCCGAAAACCCTTTGGTTAAAAACTCGTTTTCAGCAGCTTCAAGTATTTTTTGCTCAGTTGATATATCTGTTTCTTTCGACATTTAACTAATATGTTTAACAGAATTGTTAATGCAAAATTATAAAGAAAAATTGATGTAGAAAACTTTTTTTCAAAAAAAATCTACATCAATTTCATTTATCAGATTAAATAAAAGAAATGTTTACATTTCCATATCATCCGAATTGCTTTGACTATCGTAAGTTTGTGGTTTTTTGCGTTGTTTGGCTTTAGCAGAATCTTCATTAATTTTATAAGTAAATCCAAGCACCAATACAGGTGCATAACGATAAGATTCTGATGTAGAAGAAAATCCCGTACCTTCAGAATAGAATTTAAAACGACCGGTTCCCAATGCATCACTCAAGCGGATAGATATATTCCCCTTCTTTTTCCAAATATCTTTTTTAGCCGCTATGTCTATCCAAAACGAATCATACATTTTCCCCTGAAATGTAACAGATGGTGCCCTGTATTGTCCTGAAATTTGCAAAGAAATATCATGGGCAAAATTCATATTCGAATTAAATTTAGCGTTTCCGGTAAAGCCCGATTTAGTTTGCTCATCGGCATTCAATACACTTTGGTATAAATTGATACTTAAATTTATTTTCCACCACTTGGTTATTTGTTGGTCGATAATAATTTCAGCACCATAGCTTTGGCTGGTCGAAAAATTCATGCTGGTTCGGGCAATCCTGCTGTTACTGGTATCTCCATCCCATTCAAAACCATACATTTCTGCATTTTGTTCATTCCACAAAAAACTAAAACGGTTTATAGAATTATTAGTTTGACGATAATATAAAGAAGTAAAAATATTGGTTTTCTTAATTGAATGATTATACCCTATTTCAAGTGAATTTGTAAATTCGGGTTCGAGATTAGGGTTTCCAAAACGAATTTCATTCGGATTAGAATAATCTTTAAACGGATTCAGATTCCACATATTCGGACGGTTAATCCTGCGGCTATAGCTCAGCTGCATACTCTGCCTGTCGTTAAACTTATAAGAAAAATGCAAAGAAGGATATAAAGAATTATAAGATTGATTGTAATTTTCTCCATTGCTGTTTTTCTGCTGCAAATCCCACTGCGCCAGCTCTCCGCGCAATCCTGCTAAAACAGAAAACTTTGAAGTAACCTGCCACCCTAAAGTTGCATACAAAGCGTATGTTTTATCATTATAAAGAAAATAATTAGTTCCATTAGTATCTATTAAAAAGCCATCATTATACAAAGGATTCCATACCATTAAGGTATTACTGTCATTTCTCCAATTCATATTAGTCTGCATACCTATTTCCAAATTCAGCTTGTCGTTAAAAGGATGTGTATAATTGAGCGTAGATGAAAAGTTTTGATTGATTGTAGGCTGTTTCGACAATTGGGTAATACTAGGAGATGGATTAAAGCGTTGGTCAAAAGATTGGACATTATTGTTGTCCTCATGTTCAGAATTAGAACCATAAGCTGCATCTAATGAAAGCTCCTGTCCTTTTTTCTTGAATTTTTTCAGGAAATTCATTGTAATGTTATGACTTGTCCTATCTGAATTTTCATTATTATCTTTTTCATAAATATCGAAAATACTATCGCTCAAAGTACTTTTGGTACTCAAAATATTTTGCGTCCATTCACTCGACCGCCGGGTATATTGATACGATAAAGCCAATGTAGCCTTTGGTGTAAAATAATATTCCCCTCCTATTTTAGCGCTACCCGTCCACGATTTGTTTGTATTACTACTTTTCTGGTCTTCTATACTGTATGCCGTTTGCTGACTGTTGGTTCCTTTTCTCCCTCTCTCATCCAAACGCCCATCAATGGTGGTGAAAAGCGAATATTTTTGGGTATGATAATTCAAATTTAAAGAAAGCCCTGTTGTAGGCAAAAACTTAGGCAGAGCAGTTCCTGCTGTTAACGAAACACTTCCATTAAATCCATTGCTAATTTTTTTCTTCAAAGTAATATTGATAATGCCCGACATTCCATCAGGATTATATTTTGCGGATGGATTGGTAATAATTTCTACATTTTCTATTTCCGAAGCTGGAATTTGAGCCAAAACGCTTACAATATCAGAACCATATAGCTCTGAAGGACGCCCATCTATCAAAATTTTTACACTCGTATTTCCCCGCAAGCTCACATTTCCGTCTTGGTCTAAAGTAACAGAAGGTACATTTTCCAACACATCGGATGCCGTTCCTCCACTCGTTACCAAATTTTTATCTACATTTATTACCCGTTTATCAAGCTTATATTCCATCATGCTCCGTTCAGCCGTAATATTTACACCTTCCAAAAAAGTAGCCGAAGTTTCTAATCCTATTTTACCAAAATTCTTTTCTGAATTGCTATTAGTCAATTGAAATTCTGAACTTACAAAATCCTTATATCCAATAAAACTTACTTTTATAAAGAAATGTCCCGGAACCAGATTACTAAAAGAAAATGTTCCTTTTTCATCAGTTATACCGCCATTTACCAACGAGCTATCTTTTTTCGATAACACCACCACATTGGCATATTCAACCGGAGCAGAAGTACTTTTATCAATTACTTGTCCCGATACTTTTCCTATTTTAGGAACAGAAGGAACACTTGTTTGTGCAAATAAAGATGAGGTATTTAATAAACAAAAAAACAACAGTATAAAAAATGAAAAACGCATAAATTTTAGAGATGTATATTATAAAAAGTTAGCCCCTTATAGAGGATGAATATAAAAATGCAGAATCAGACTTCCTTGTTCAATGAAATTCTAGAGGTCTGATTCTACATCTTTTACTATGACGTTTATTTAGTATATTTTAAACTAAAAAACTTTCGGAAGATAGAATTATTTCTTTTCATGCTCAAAATGAATGCTTCATTTTTTTATTTTTTGTGTATAACTTATGATAGAGCTTTGTTGTTAATAATTTTTTGTCTAATTTTGGCGACCGAAAAATTAACATTTAACGACAGGTACATTTTATATAAAACTTTTATTTAATAAAAATATTACACTCACACTTCAAATTTGAAAGTATGGATTTAACTCACATTCTAACTATTTTAGGCAAACCCGGTTTATACAGATTAATTTCGCAAACAAAAACAGCGGTTGTAGTAGAGTCATTGATTGACCATAAACGTTTTTCGGCATTTGCATCCGAAAAAATGAGCTCGCTGGAAGAAATCAGCATTTTTTGCGAAGACGAAGATAAACCTTTAAAAGATGTTTTTCGCACCATTTTTACAAAAGAAGACGGCAAAGAAGCATTGCAAGGAATAAAATTAGATGATAAGGCTTTAAAAGCCTATTTTACAGAAACCATCCCAAATTACGACAAAGAACGCGTATACACTTCTGATATTAAAAAGGTTATTTCGTGGTACAATCTCTTATTGGCAAATAACCTGATAGATTTAGAGGAAGATAACAAAGGCGAAGATGTTAAAGAAGATGCCATTGTTGAATAATTATCCGAAAACTATTTTTAGCATCAATTGTTTATCTATAACCTAAAAAGACAAGTCTTACCATTAAAATAATGTAGTATCATGACTAAGAAAATTTTATATGCATCCGGTATAGTTCTTATATGCTTAGCTGTATTCGGAGTAATTCAAACAAATATTTTTGCTCAAGATAAGAAAACCAAAAGCAACTTGGTTTACTTAACTAAAGATATGTATTTAAAGCAAATACATAATTATGAGAAAAATAAAACCTGGGTTTATGAAGGGAAGAAACCTGCAATTATCGATTTTTATGCAGATTGGTGCGGTCCTTGCAAAAGAATCGCTCCTATTGTTGAAAATCTGGCTGTAAAATATGATAAAAAGATTTTAGTTTATAAAGTAGATGTAGACCAGCAAAAAGAATTGGCTGCTTATTTGAAAATCAGCAGTATTCCTATGATTATGTTTATTCCTCTAAAAGGCGAGCCTCAAATTGTTGTAGGAGCTATCAGTCAGGAAGAATTTGAAAAGCGTATTAATGAATTTTTATTGGCAAAGTAATGCCTTGATAAACAAAAAGGGAGAAAGTTATAAGACTTTCTCCCTTTTCTATTGCCCTGTAACAAATATAATTTAACACTCCCTATGTTTTCAGAAGAACCCTATTTATACCCTCTAAAATTTACGCCTCTGTTTTTTGATAAAATCTGGGGCGGAAATAAAATAAAAACATTGCTGAATCTGGATTTTTCGCCATTGCCTAATTGCGGCGAAGTATGGGTATTATCAGGAGTTGAAGGAAAAGAAAGCATTGTAAGCAACGGCTATTTAAAAGATAATACCTTAAACGAATTGGTTGAGGTTTATATGTCTGATTTGGTTGGCGATAAAGTATATGGAAAATTCGGACCCGAATTTCCATTGTTAATCAAGTTTATTGATGCCAACGAAGCTCTTTCCATACAAGTACATCCCGATGATGAATTGGCTCAAAAAAGAGGCGGTAAATACGGAAAAACCGAGATGTGGTATATCCTCCAAGCTGATAAGGGCGCTCAGCTCATTAATGGATTCGGGACAGAGATGGATGAAAAAAAATATCTACAACATCTTCAAGACAAAACACTTAAAGATGTTTTAAATTTCGAAACCATAGAAAAAGGCGATACTTTTTTTATTCCGGCAGGTCGTGTACATGCTTTGGGTTCTGGTATGCTCTTGGCAGAAATACAGCAGACATCGGATATTACATACCGCATATATGACTGGGACAGAGTAGATGATAAAGGCAAGCCACGAGAACTCCATACTGCCGAAGCTCTCGACGCCATTAATTACGAGAAAAATATAAACACCAAAGTACAGTATAACAGCGAAATAAACAAAACAATTTCGGTAGTTGACTGCCCTATGTTTACTACCAACATACTTTCTTTTGACAAAAATATACAAAAGGACTATTTCAAACTGGATTCTTTTGTTTTATACATCTGCACTGAAGGGAATTGCAATATAACAGCTTTGAATACAGAAATTTCAATACAAAAAGGTGAAGTAATACTTTTACCAGCCATTACCCAGCAAGTAGACCTTACTCCTAAAACTTTCTGCAATATATTAGAGGTTTATATTCAGTAGTTTAAATTTATTTATTTGAATATTTAGTTTAAATAAATAGGTGTATATACCTGTTATTTAAATTAATTAGAATTATTATTCTACTATTCCATCCAAGCATTGCCTACTCTATAAAAAAATGCTAACTTTGTATGTTTTAATTCCATACACAATTCATGTGTATAATTAGTATAAAATCAATCAGATAAATAATTTATGAAAAGAAGTTTAATTGTTGAATTGTTGAAAAACACAGATTCTACTTTAATTGGGCAGAGTGTAAATGTAAAAGGTTGGGTAAGAACCAAACGCGGTAATAAAAATGTAGCTTTTATTGCATTAAACGATGGTTCTACAATCCATAATATGCAGATTGTGGTTGATTTGGCTAATTTTAATGAAGAAATGATGAAACCCGTAACCACAGGTTCCTGCATATCTGCAATCGGTAAATTGGTACAATCTGCCGGAGAAGGGCAAAATATTGAAATACAAGCTGAACAGATAGAACTATACGGTACTGCTGATGCAGATACTTATCCTTTGCAAAAGAAAGGACATACTTTAGAATTTTTGCGTGAAATAGCACATCTTCGTCCGCGTACCAATACTTTTGGAGCTGTATTAAGGTTGCGTCATGCGATGGCATTTGCTATCCACCAGTATTTCAACGACCGTAGATTTTATTATCTGCATACGCCTATCATTACAGCCTCTGATGCCGAAGGTGCGGGAGCTATGTTTCAGGTTACAACCTTAGACATGCAGAATCCGCCTAAAACGCCTGAAAACCAAATTGATTATTCTCAGGATTTTTTTGGCAAACCTGCTAATCTTACTGTTTCGGGACAATTGGAAGGCGAATTGGGAGCTATGGCTTTGGGTGCAATTTATACTTTCGGTCCTACTTTCCGTGCCGAAAATTCAAATACCCCCCGCCATCTTGCCGAATTCTGGATGATAGAACCGGAAGTTGCTTTCAATGATATTCATGACAACATGGATTTGGCTGAAGATTTCCTTAAATACTTAATTCGTTATGCATTAGAAAATTGCAAAGACGATTTGGATTTCTTGTGCAAAATGTGGGATAATGAACTGGTAGATCGTTTAAACTTTGTTGTAAATAACGATTTTGTCCGCTTAGCTTATACAGAAGGTGTGGATATTCTGATGAAATCGGGCGAAAAATTTGAATTTCCTGTTTCATGGGGTGTCGATTTACAATCGGAACACGAGCGTTATTTGGTAGAAAAACATTTCAAAAAACCGGTTATACTAACAGATTACCCTAAAGATATTAAAGCATTCTATATGAAGCAAAACGAAGATGGTAAAACGGTTCGCGCGATGGATGTTTTGTTCCCTAAAATCGGGGAAATTATCGGAGGTTCTCAACGTGAAGAAAGTTATGAGAAACTATCTAACCGCATCGAAGAAATGCATATTCCTCAAAAAGACATGTGGTGGTATTTGGAAACCCGCAAATTCGGAACAGCTCCGCATAGCGGATTTGGTTTAGGTTTCGAACGATTGATGTTATTTATTACCGGTATGGGAAATATCCGCGATGTAATTCCATTTCCACGTACACCGAAAAATGCTGAATTTTAGGCATAAACTATTTGTATAAATCATTATTTTATTAATTTTGTACCCTTATACAATTTAATCTATGGATAAAAAAATCATATCCTATAATGTAAATGGCATTAGAGCTGCCATGACAAAAGGGTTTATGGATTGGCTTAAAACCGTAAATCCTGATATTGTTTGTATACAGGAAACTAAAGCCCAGCCCGATCAGATTCCGGTATTTGAATTTCAAGAAGCAGGCTATCATACTTATGCATTTTCGGCACAAAAAAAAGGATATAGCAGTGTAGCCATATTATCTAAAATCGAGCCGGATAATGTTATTTATGGGATGGGGATAGAAAAATATGATAATGAAGGTCGTTTTTTGCGTGCTGATTTTGGAGATATAAGCGTTGTTAGTGTTTACCACCCTTCAGGCAGCAGCGGAGACGAGCGTCAGGCATTTAAAATGGTTTGGTATGAAGATTTCACAAATTACATTGAGGAATTAAAAAAAAGCCGTCCTAACCTGATTTTATGCGGAGACTATAATGTTTGTCATAAAGCTATTGATATTCATGACCCTGTAAGAAATGCCACAAGCTCAGGTTTTTTGCCGGAAGAAAGAGCATGGATGGAATCTTTTTTACAAACAGGTTTTATTGATAGTTTCCGTTACTTCAACAACCAGCCTAAAAATTATACATGGTGGAGCTACAGGGCAAATGCCCGGTCTAAGAATTTGGGATGGAGAATAGATTATCAACTAATTACCAAATCGTTGGAAAAACAGCTTAAGCGTGCTGTGATTTTGCCGGATGCCATGCATTCCGACCATTGCCCTATTATGATTGAAATTGATTTTTAAATATTAAAGACCGACATATTATGAAAAAAATAAAATGGATAAACCGAATTGCTGTTGCATTAATTTCTGTAAGTATAATTTCATGTGTGCCTGCTAAAGTTCATCATGAATTGGAAGATAAATATAACAATTGTGATAAACAATCGAAAGCATGCCAAACAAAAGTTGACGAATTAGAAGAAGATAATACTCAGCTTACAAATTCGCTTAATAAAGCCAATGCCCGAATGAAGGATATGGAAGTAGAAGTAAAAGGCTTAACAGTTGCCCGTGATACGCTGTCTAATGCTCTCATGAAATTGAAAACTGATTATGTAAGCATGCTGGGGCAATATTCGGAACAACTTTCAGGCAGTCATTCCGAAAAGAATCAATTATCTACAGAATTATCTAAGCGTGAAATAGAACTTAAGAATAAAGAATTGGAAATGAAAGCCAAAGGAGATTCTTTAAATGCTATGCAATTGAAAATTGATGAAAAAGAAAAGAGAATTAAGGAAATACAAGAGATTCTCAATAAAAAGGAACAGGAAACAGCTCTGTTGAAAGAAAAAATGACTAAGGCCCTAATGGGTTTTCAAGGAAACGGTTTAACAGTCCATACTAAAAATGGAAAAGTGTATGTTTCTGTAGAAGAAAAACTTTTGTTTGCTTCCGGAAGCTGGACTGTAGCTCCTGAAGGTCAAAAAGCCATTAAGGAAATTGCTTTGGTTTTGGAAAAAAATACGGATATTGATGTTATGGTTGAAGGACATACGGATAATGTTCCCTATAAAGGCACAACAGGCATACGGGATAATTGGGATTTAAGCGTTATGCGTGCTACATCTATCGTAAAAATTATGCTTGAATCGGCAAAAGTAGCCCCAAACAGAGTAATGGCAGCCGGAAGAGGCGAATTTATGCCTATAGCTCCTAATGATACGAAAGAGAACAAAGCTAAAAACCGCCGTACCGAAATTATTTTAACGCCCAAATTGGACGAAGTTTTTGAATTATTGAATAAATAAATCCATTATGCCGGAACAAGAATTTATTGAAGGAGCCCGCGTAAAACATGATAGATACGGCGTAGGCTATATTTACAAAACATCGTTGATGAATTGTGAAATTATTTTTGAACGAGGTGGAAAAATCAGCCTTTCTAAACGTAATTTGGATGAAGAATTGGAGTTGTTGGAACCTTCTGCACTTATATCCAACGAACCTAAACTTACATTGGATGAAGTGGAAGAAGTACTTACGCTGATTTTAGACAGGCACAACGGCATAGACCATGAGGTTGAAATGGCTGAACGCTGGAATGACGGGACTTTGATTCTAAAGCCCGGAAACAATTCGCAAGCAAAGGAAATGCCTTTGGAAACATTCTTCCATAAGATTGTAATGCTTCGCGACCGCTTGCGGGTTTTGGAACAAAACATAAACAGCCATAAAAAACTTACTGACGAAGATAAGGTTGATTTACAACAATATATTACACGTATTTACGGCAGTCTGACATCATTTAATGTACTTTTTCAAGATAAAGATGACTACTTTGTAGGTACTGGTGGGAAGGAATAGTTTTTATTTATAAAGCAGCTTAATAAGCTAACAGAGCTAGTTCAAAAAGTTTCCCTATGGAATCAGGGAAAACTATTTGAACTAGCTTTTTTCTTTCTCCTTTTCTTCAAACAAACTATGCAAATCTTCCCATTCGGTAAGTGTTCGCTCAAGCTGCGATTTGAGTTCTTCGTATTTCTTATAAAAATCGGGCTTATTCATAAGTTCTGCAGCTTTTTCAGGGTCTGCAAGAGCTTTATCGCAAGCAGCAATTTGCGATTCGAACGAAGTGATGGATGTTTCGCATTTTTCAATCTGCGTTTTTATTTTACGAAGTTCGCGTTCTATTTCTTTGTTTCGTTCGTAATTTTCTTTATTGGTAATGCTTTCCGTTTTTGCAACAGATTCTTCTTTCTTCTTTTGTATTTCTAACTGGGAAAGATTTTCCAGCTTACGGCTTTCCAAAAAGTCGTAAATATCGCCTACAAATTCACGGATTTTTTGATTTTTAAATTCAAAAACTTTTTCTGTCAATCCCTGCAAAAAATCACGGTCATGAGAAACTATAATCATAGTTCCTTCAAATTGTAACAAAGCATTTTTCAAAATATCTTTCGATATCATATCCAAGTGGTTGGTAGGCTCATCAAGGACCAAAAGATTAACCGGAGAAAGCAGCAATTTTGCTAAAGCTAAACGGGCTTTTTCTCCACCGGAAAGCACTTTTACTTTTTTATCAATATCTTCTCTGCCAAAAAGAAAGCTTCCTAAAATATTACGTAATTTAGTACGTATTTCGCCTACTGCAATTGAATCTACCGTTTCGAAAACTGTTTTTTCGCCATCCAGCAAAGTTGCTTGATTTTGACCAAAATAACCAATACTTACCTGATGTCCGAGCTTGCATTCGCCTTCATGCGCCAACTCCCCTACTATAATTTTCGACAGGGTTGATTTTCCTTCGCCGTTCCTCCCTACAAAAGCAATACGTTCGCCCTTGGTTATCAATAAATCAATATCTTTTAAAACCAATTTGGTATCATACGATTTGAAAAGATGATTTATCTCTACTACAACTTTGCCTGAATGCGGAGCTGGCGGAAAACGAAAATGAATAGCTGAGTTATCCTTTTCGTCTACAGCTACCATATCCATCTTTTCCAACATTTTAACACGGGATTGTACTTGTTTGGATTTAGTGGCTTTATACCGAAATCGTTCTATAAAACTCTCAATATCTGCAATTTCTTTCTGCTGGTTGTTATATGCTGATAATTGGGTTTGACGGCGTTCTTCACGCATTAAAACATAATCAGAATAGGAAGCCTTATAGTCTTGTACCTGACCTAACGATATTTCTAAGGTACGCTTGGTTACATTATCCAAAAATGCCCTATCGTGTGAAATCAAAATCAAAGCCCCAAAATAAGTTGAAAGAAACTCTTCGAGCCATTGTATCGCTTCTATATCCAAATGATTGGTAGGCTCATCTAAAAGAATTAAATCAGGCTTTCGCAATAGGATTTTTGCCAGTTCGACCCGCATTTGCCATCCGCTGCTGAAATTCGTCATCGGTTCGGAAAAATTAGCATGGGTAAAACCTAAACCCAGCAACACTTTTTCGGCTTCCTCCTGCCGGCTTTGCCCGCTATGGATTACAAACTGTTCATTTAATTCATTGAATTTATCGATCAGATTATGGTAACCAACACTTTCATAATCCGTGCGATGAATAATTTCATCATTCAAGCGATTAATTTCTTTTTCTAAAGCAATTACTTCGGAAAATGCGGTAAGTGTTTCATCTAAAACCGTTTTACTGCTATCTGGTATCATTTCCTGAGGCAGGTATCCGATTTTATAATAGCTTGGTGTTGTAATAACCCCTGTTTCGGGTTCTAATTGTCCGCTTAAAATTTTGAGCAAAGTAGACTTTCCTGTACCATTCTTGCCAATCAATCCGATACGGTCTTTTTCGTTGACAACGAATGAAACGTTTTCGAATAAAAAATCGCCTGTAAAATGAAAGGATATATTATTAACGGAAACCATAATGAGACATATTATAAATTATAGCTAACAGAATATCAAACAATTGAAAATATATTATGAAATATGTATTTTCAATTTTCTATTTATTTGATTTCTATAAAATTACAAGAAACTAAATTTTTGAACAAATTACGGGATTTTTTTAGACATATTAAAACTTTGAGTAAAGTAAAAGAATTTCAGTCGTTTTTGTGTATATCAACGTGCATAAATTTAATTTGTAAACATGTTTTTCATGCCCAAGTTTTCGTAAAATTCCCGTAATTTTGCACTATAGCAAATAATAATGCAAAGTAATACAATGGATAACCGCAGTAAAATGTTTCCCCATGCTACCGATGAACAATGGAACGATTGGAAATGGCAGGTAAAAAACAGAGTTGAAACATTAGAGGAACTCAAACAACATATTGACCTCACACAAAGTGAAGAAGACGGCATAAAAGAATCGCTCAAAACTCTTCGTATGGCTATAACGCCCTATTATCTGAGCTTGATTGACATTAACAATCCAAATTGTCCGGTTCGTAAGCAATCAATTCCCACTATTGCAGAATTACATCAATCTGAGGCTGATTTATTGGATCCGCTGCATGAAGATGAAGATTCTCCGGTTCCGGGTTTAACACATCGTTACCCCGATCGTGTATTGTTTTTGATTACGGATATGTGTTCGATGTACTGCCGTCACTGCACGCGCCGCCGGTTTGCCGGACAAACGGATGGCGAATCGCCTTCGGAACGCATCAATAAGGCGATAGATTATATTGCTAAAACGCCCCAAGTACGTGATGTTTTGTTATCGGGCGGAGATGCTTTGTTGATAAGCGATAAGCAATTAGAAGGCATTATCAGCCGTTTGCGTGCAATTCCTCATGTTGAAATTATCCGTATTGGCACTCGTACTCCGGTAGTTTGTCCGCAGCGTATTACAGATGATTTGGTAAATATGCTCAAAAAATATCATCCGGTTTGGGTAAATACCCATTTCAATCATTCAAATGAAATCACCAAAGAAAGTGCCGAAGCTTGTGCTAAATTAGCCAATGCAGGTATTCCTTTGGGTAATCAATCGGTGCTATTACGCGGTGTAAACGATTGCGTAAATGTAATGAAAAGATTGGTACATGAATTGGTAAAAATCCGTGTACGCCCCTACTATGTGTATCAATGCGATTTGTCGGAAGGCTTGGAACATTTCCGTACGCCGGTTTCTAAAGGTATCGAAATTATCGAAAACCTTCGCGGACATACTTCGGGTTATGCTGTTCCTACTTTTGTAGTAGATGCACCGGGCGGCGGTGGAAAAACTCCTGTGATGCCCACCTATTTAATTTCTCAAAGTCCGGGTAAAGTAATTCTACGTAATTTTGAGGGTGTTATAACCACCTATACAGAACCTAAAGATTATACTAATAAATGTAATTGCGAAGATTGCCGTAATTTATCAAATAATGTTGAAGGCGTTGCGGCTTTGTTAGAAAGAAGTGATAAGCTTTCGCTGGAACCGGAAGGATTATCAAGAAAACAGAGAAAACATTAATCCATAACTCCGGTTTGAAAATCCTGTATTATGAGTAATAATGATGAGATAAGGTGGCAACAAAGATTTCAGAATTTTCTGAAAGCTTTTACATTGTTAGAAGAAGCAGTTTGGCAAAGTAAGGAATCTAAACTCAATGAGTTGGAGGAACAAGGCTTAATACAAAGGTTTGAATTTACACATGAATTGGCATGGAATGTGTTAAAAGATTATTTTCAATATCAAGGCAATACGTCTATTACCGGTTCACGAGATGCCACTCGCGAAGCTTTTAACAATGGATTGATTAGCAATGGAGATGGCTGGATGGAAATGATTAAAAGTAGAAATCAGTCATCACATACCTATAATGAAACCATAGCAAACGACATCGTTTTTAGAATCATTAATTTATACTATCCTTTATTTTCTGATTTTAAAGATAAAATGATGTCATTGAAAGATATAGAATCAAAATAATGTTTGGATTACAACCTAAAGATATTGAAGCTATACAACAGTGTTTTGCTAAGTTTCCTGCAATTCAAAAAGTAGTTATTTATGGGTCGAGGGCTAAAGGAAATTATAGAACAGGTTCTGATATTGATTTAACTATAGAAGATGACGAAGAATTTATATTTGAGGACTTGTTGCTGTTAGAAAATATTTTAGATGATTTATTATTACCTTACAAAATAGATATTTCACTTAAACGACAGATTGATAACCCGAATTTGATAGAACATATAAATCATGTAGGAATGGTTTTTTACAGTAAGTAAAAAATTGTTGTACATTATAAAAATAAATTGTTCAATATTTTATTTGATTCAAATATAAAATATTAAAACCCGAAATAAAACTCATGAGCGAAGAATTGCAATTAAATAATTATACCGAAGACAGTATTAAGTCTTTAGACCCGATGGAGCATATCCGTTTGCGTCCGGGTATGTATATCGGTAAACTGGGTGATGGAGCTTCTCACGATGATGGAATTTATGTTTTGATTAAAGAGGTTATAGTTAACTCCATCGATGAATTTGTAATGGGAAATGGCAAGACTATTGAAGTGGATGGTGATTTTGAGCAAGGTATGGTAAAAGTACGCGATTACGGACGGGGTATTCCTTTGGGTAAAGTGATAGATTGCGTTTCGAAAATCAATACCGGAGCTAAATACGATTCTGATGCTTTTCAAAAATCAGTAGGATTAAACGGCGTGGGAACTAAAGCCGTAAATGCTTTATCTTCTTATTTTAAAGTACAATCCATACGCGAAGGCAAAACTAAAGTTGCCGAATTTGCCAAGGGTATCATTACAAATGATGCTCCTCTTTCTGATTCTAGCCAAAGGCAAGGTACTTTTTTCCAGTTCAAGCCTGATGAAGAAAAATTCGGAAATTATTTTTTCAGGGAAGAGTATATCGAAAAAATGCTTTGGAACTATGCCTATCTTAATGTAGGATTAACTATTGTATATAATGGGACTCGATTTCAAGCTAAAAACGGTTTGCTGGATTTGCTCGAAAATAATATTGATGGTGAGGTATTATATGCTCCTATTCATATTAAGGATGGGGATTTTGAGTTTGTTTTTACGCATTGCAGCAAACAATACGGCGAAGAATATTATTCGTTTGTAAACGGACAAAATACCACACAAGGCGGAACACACCAAGCAGCTTTTCGCGAAGCGTTGGTAAAAACTATCCGCGAATTTTATAAAAAGGATTATGATCCTTCTGATATACGTATGTCGATAGCAGCGGCTATCAGTTTACGTATTCAAGAACCGGTTTTCGAATCACAAACTAAAACTAAATTAGGTTCTATCAATATGCTGCCTAATGGCAGCGGGCAAAGCGTAAAAAATTACATTGGAGATATTGTAAAAAAACATTTAGATAATTATTTGCATGTGCATTCTGATGTTGCACAAGCTATTCAGGAGAAGATTATTCTTTCAGAAAAAGAGCGAAAAGATATAGCCAACATTAAGAAAATAGCTCGGGAAAGTTCAAAAAAAGTAAGCCTCCACAATAAGAAATTACGGGATTGTAAGGTACATTACAACGATAATCATGAGCGTCGATTAGAAAGCACGATATTTATTACAGAGGGAGATTCTGCGAGCGGTTCTATCACTAAATCGCGGGATGTACATACCCAAGCTGTTTTCAGTTTAAAAGGAAAACCTTTGAACTGCTACGGATTAACAAAGCGAGTGGTATATGAAAATGAAGAATTTAATCTTTTACAAGCAGCGTTGAATATTGATGATGATTTGGAAAATCTGCGTTATAACAATGTTGTAATTGCTACGGATGCTGATACGGATGGAATGCATATCCGTTTATTGCTACTGACTTTCTTTCTGCAATTTTTCCCTGATTTGGTTAAAGGCGGACATTTATACATATTGCAAACGCCTTTGTTTCGGGTACGTAACAAGCAAAAAACATTATATTGCTATGATGAAAACGAACGTTTAAAGGCTTTGCAGCAATTGGGAACTAATCCAGAAATTACCCGTTTTAAAGGTTTAGGGGAAATATCTCCTGACGAATTCCGTCATTTTATTGGAAAAAGTATGCGGTTAGATCCTGTGTTATTAAGAAAAGATAATAATATCAGGGAATTACTCGATTTTTATATGGGTAAAAACACCCCTGAACGCCAAGATTTTATTATTGCGAATTTGAAAAAAGAAGAAGATAAGATTGGCGAAGAAAAAAAATTAGCATAATAAACTTTGAATTATAAATTTAAATGAAAAAGGGCTGAATGTTTTAATTGAGCTTGCAAGCTCAACAAAGTTAGATCTTCTAACTTTATGAACTTCCAACCTTTTGAACTTTTTAAACTATGTACGAATCCTTACAGGCTTTAGATAATCTCCGACTTAATTTTGCTTCGCACGATACTCATATTCTCAATATTATTTTGGCATGCGTAATGTTCGGTGTAGCGTTGGACATCAAAATTAACGATTTTAAGCAGCTTCTCAAAAACCCCAAAATTTTACTGATAGGAATGTTTTCGCAAGGTATAGCCTTGCCTGCTGCTACATTTCTTTTGGTTTCTTTGCTTCATAATGTTATTCCTTCC
>JAVBQU010000023.1:0-5481 GCA_031548675.1 Bacteroidales bacterium | reverse complement strand
GGTTACTTTATATGAAATCGTTCCGGCTCCGGGCGTGCGTATTTCCAAAATCAAAAATCTGGAAGACGATATTGCATTAAGCCTTTCAGCTTTAGGAATTCGGATTATTGCACCCATTCCGGGCAAAGGAACCATTGGTATTGAAGTGCCGAATAAAAACCCGCAGATTGTGCCGATGAAATCCCTTCTGGAATCAGATAAGTTTGTTAGCTCTAAATTTAATCTGCCCATTGCCTTAGGAAAAACCATTGCCAACGAACCCTATATGGCTTATTTGTCGAAGATGGCACATTTTTTGATGGCAGGTGCAACATGCCAATGGAAATCCGTAGGTTTGCATGCTGTTATTGCCTCTTTGGTTTATAAAAAACACCCTGCCGAATTGAAATTTGTAATGGTTGACCCTAAAAAGGTTGAACTTTCGCTTTATACGCAAATAGAACGCCATTATTTAGCCAAACTTCCCGATTCGGAAGAAGCGATCATTACCGATACCCGTAAGGTGGTTCGTACACTCAATTCCTTGTGTATAGAAATGGATCAACGTTATGATTTGCTAAAAGATGCACAGGTAAAAAACATTTTGGAATATAATGCCAAGTTTATCTCCCGCAGGCTAAATCCAAACGATGGACACCGTTTTTTACCTTATATTGTATTGATAGTGGATGAGTTTGCCGATTTAATTATGACTGCCGGCAAAGAGGTTGAAACGCCCATTGCCCGTTTGGCTCAGCTGGCACGGGCTATCGGTATTCACTTGATTATTGCGACACAGCGCCCATCTGTAAATATTATTACGGGTGTTATCAAAGCCAACTTCCCCGCTCGGATTGCTTTCCGGGTTACCTCAAAAATAGATTCGCGTACTATTTTGGATATGGGAGGTGCAGACCAGCTTATCGGAAGGGGAGATATGCTGCTTTCAACCGGAAACGACATGATTCGTTTGCAATGCGCCTTTATTGATACGCCTGAAATAGAAAAAGTTTCCGAATTTATTGGCTCACAACGTGGGTATCCCGATGCGTTCCATTTACCGGAATATTTGGATGAAGAATCCGAACCAAGCAAAGAATTTGATCCGAACCAAAAAGACGAAATGTTTGAAGATGCCGCACGCGTGATTGTAGCACATCAGCATGGATCTACTTCGCTGTTGCAGCGGAAGCTCAAATTAGGCTATAACCGTGCCGGTCGTTTGATTGACCAGCTGGAAGCTGCCGGTATTGTTGGACCTTTTGAAGGCAGTAAAGCCCGCGAAGTAAAAATAAAAACCGAACCGGAATTAGAAGAGCTTTTGAGAGAATTGAGAGGTTAATTTTTTATATAGCAAGAAAAAACGAATCGAAGATACTAAACAAGCATTATTGCGTTTTTATTTACCACCTAAAGGTAAAGTTTATAAAGTTTGAGTATTTACAGGTTTGGGGATTATAAACTTTAGTCTTTAAAAATTAAACAGATAAACAATTTAATACATTACAATAAAATCATGAAGAAAACATTTTTGACCCTAGCCGTTTTATTTACATCTGCTGCATTATTTGCTCAACAAAGCAAAGAAGATGCTATGACCGATACCAAAGCTATTGAAAGCCTTGATAAAGTAGTAGCCAAGATGAAAGGCTTTACTACTATGAAAATTGATTTTACCTATAAAATGGAAAATAAAAAGGAAAAAATCAATCAAACTAAAAAAGGAAATATTTTGCTTAAAGGGATAAAGTATAAAATGGAAGTGGATGGGCAAAAAGTTTTATGCGATGGCAAAACGGTGTGGCTGTATTTGGCAAATTCTAACGAAGTTACCATTAATGCGATGGACACTAAAAGTGAAGATAATATGATGAATCCGCTTTCGATGCTGAATAATTACAAAGTTAATTACAAGCCTGCTTTGGTAAAAGAAGTAACCGAAGGCGGTGTTGTAAAGCAAATTATAGATTTATACCCCAAAAAGACCAAAAACTTTATCAAAGTACGCTTATATGTAGATAAAGCCAAACAGCAATTATCTAAAGCCGAAATTTCGAGTAAAAACGGAACTACGTATTATTATAATGTAGATAAATTTACTTCTAATGTAGTCTCTGTTGACACCGATTTTGTTTTTGATGCCAAGAAATATCCGGGAGTAGAAGTAAATGATATGAGGTAGTTTTCCGAAAAAATACATAAAGTATTTAAGATACAGAATTTTTAAACTAAAAAAGACCACTTAAAGTGGTCTTTTTTAGTTTGAAAAGTAAAGGTGTAAATTATATCTACAGAACTTTAAAATATTTATTTATCTGATATCTCTTTGTTCTTTGCAAATAGGGTTATATAATAACTTAAATGCCAAAAAGCATGGATAATAGCAATAATAGCCATTACAATGCCAAATTCTACATGCAGATACAGGAAGTCGCGAAATGCCGACATACCTATGCCGTAGTTGATTTGTACAACTAAAACCAATCCTAATATTCCTGAAACTAAAAAACTTATTAAAAGGATAAGATTCCAAATTTTTCGATGAGTTATTTTCTTTATTTTTTGTGTTTTAACCAAAAGCATAGTAAATAAATATAACCCGATAGTGATGAAACTTACCGACCAAAAATCGAAAGGTTTATGTTTTGGTTTGGGTTTAACTTGCGTTTCATTTGTGGGGCTTGATACAGAGGCTTGAGGAACCGATACTGATTTGAAAATTGTATCAGGAATTGTATCGGTAATAATCTTAGACTGAGTTGGTTTTGTAACTTTTTTACGATTATCTTTTGTCGTTTTTTTCTCTAAATTTTCCTTATTGGTCTCAACTTGAGATGACGATTCACTAGCACCACTGGTTCCGTCAACTTGTGCTTGGCTTTGATGGCTGTAAATTGTAAATAAAGCCAGAAATAGGAAAACGATTTTTTTCATAATATATCGAATAAAGTAATTAATAAATAGGGGTGGGGAAGTATTTGAGCTTTATTAATAGATAGCCCCGCTGCAATGGTTACGCGATGCTCCTGTAACAGATTTTAAGCAATTAGGTATATTCTCTTTACGGAGTACCCCTAAAAAAGCAAAAATCAAAGCCTCTTTAAAATCAATGATAGCTGTATCCGGTATTTCTAGAAAATGGCAGACTTTAGACTGTATTTGTTGAATTAGAAAATGGTTATAGGCACCTCCTCCGGTAACCAGAGCCGAACCGGTAATTTTTTGTTTATTTAGGACATGAGCTATTTGGATAGCAATATGTTCGCACAAAGTAGCCAAAATATCGGAAATTGATAAATTATACGATTCTATAATAGGTAGAAAGTCTGATACAACCCATTCTTTTCCCAGTGATTTGGGAGCCGATTGATGATAATAAGACAAGCTGTTGAGCTGGTCTAGCAATTCGGTATGTATTTTTCCCTGAGCTGCCAGCATTCCGTCTTTATCATACGGTATCCCCATTTTTTGTGAAAAATAATTGAGAATAATATTTACAGGACAAATATCGAATGCAATACGCTCATTGTTTTGATTATTATAGGATATATTAGAAAAACCACCCAAGTTTAAACAAAATGCATATTTACCAAAAAGCAGAGCATCGCCGATAGGAACCAAAGGAGCGCCTTGTCCGCCAAGAGCCACATCCATAGAGCGGAAATCGCATACCACAGAGAGCTGAAGCTGGGCAGCAAGGGTTGCTCCGCAGCCTATTTGAGTTGTAAACCCCAAATGAGGCTGATGAAAAACCGTATGCCCATGTATAGCTGCAAAGTCGGGAGTTAGGTCATTGCTTTGGATAAACTGCGAGATATATCCGGCTAATAAATGAGCATAATCCGTATGAAGTTTTACAAAATCTAAAGCCGTACTTTGATCTGCATGAGATAGACGCTTAATCCAAATATCCGGATAGGGAAATGTTTGAAATTTATCTAAAGTAAAGTGCCATTGATTATTTTCTTTCCAAAAGGAACAATAAGCCAAATCAACCCCATCTAATGAAGTTCCGGACATTTGACCAATAACCTTATATATAGACATGACTTTATTAATATTACATCTTTTCGGGTACTTCTATACCCAATAAATGCATAGCATTTTTAAGTGTATAAGCTGTAAAATAAGCCAAATGCAAACGGAAGATAATTAATTTTTCGTCTGCTTCTTTCAATACCGGTATATCTTGGTAAAATCCGTTGAATTCTTTAGCTAATTCATAAGCATAATTGGCAATTACAGCCGGACTATATCCTTCTCCGGCTTGTTTCACTGTTTCGGGGAAATCGTATAGCAAGCGTATGATGCTTTTTTCTTTGGCTTGCATATTTATTTCTGTATCAAATGATAAACTCTTGATATCTATGTTTTTTTGCTCTTTAGCTTTCCGTAATAAGGATTTGATACGGGCATGAGTATATTGGATAAACGGACCTGTATTTCCGTTGAAATCAATAGATTCTTTGGGATTGAAAAGCATATTTTTTACAGGGTCGACTTTGAGCATGAAATATTTTAAAGCACCTAAAGCTAAGATTCTATAAAGGTTTTCGGCTTCTTCGGGTGTGAAGTCTTGGGTTTTTCCGAGTTCTACCGTATTTTTGCGGGCTGTTTCTATCATTTCGGCTATCAGGTCGTCGGCATCCACTACCGTACCTTCACGTGATTTCATTTTGCCTTCGGGCAGTTCGACCATGCCGTAGGAAAGGTGATACAATTTTTCTGCCCACGAATAACCTAATCGTTTCAATACGATTTTTAAAACGTCGAAATGATAGTTTTGCTCATTTCCAACCACATAAACTAATTTTTCAGCATTAAATTCGCGATGCCGTAAAAGAGCCGTTCCCAAATCCTGAGTCATATAAACAGAAGTACCATCCGCACGCAGCAAAAGCTTTTCATCCAAACCATCCGTAGTTAAATCTGCCCAAACCGATTGATTTTCTTTTTGGTATAAATGCCCGTCTGCTAAGCCTTTTTGTACAATTTCTTTGCCCAACAAATAGGTATCTGATTCGTAATAGATTTTATCAAAATCTACGCCTAATTTTTTGTATGTATCATCAAATCCGGCATAAACCCATGCATTCATGGTTTTCCATAAACGAATGGTTTCTTCATCGTTGGCTTCCCATTTGCGCAGCATTTCCTGTGCTTCGAGTAGGATAGGAGCTGTTTTTTCGGCTTCTTCTTGTTCCTTGCCTTGGGCTACCAATTCTTTGATTTGTTCTTTATAGTATTTATCAAATAACACATAATATTTTCCCACCAAATGGTCTCCCTTTAAATCGCCGCTTTCGGGAGTTTCTCCATTGCCGAATTTTATCCATGCGAGCATCGATTTGCAAATATGAATACCACGGTCGTTTACCAGATTTAATTTTTTTACATCCCAGCCGTTGGCGTTTAGTATTTCCGATAAAGACCATCCTAAAAGAATGTTACGGATATGTACCAAATGCAAAGGGTTGTTGGTGGTTGGAGGAGAATATTCAA
>JAVBQU010000234.1:0-21823 GCA_031548675.1 Bacteroidales bacterium | reverse complement strand
AAAGATTCGTCTTTATCTAAAGAAAGCCATACAAACGAAGCTTTGCCCACCACATGGTCTTCGGGTACAAATCCCCAAAAACGGCTGTCTGCCGAATTATGACGGTTATCTCCCATCATAAAATAGTAATCCATTTTAAATGTGTAAGAATCGGTTGCTTTTCCGTTAATGTAAATAGTATTATTGCGAACTTCTACTTTATTATTTTCATAGGTTTCTATAGCCCGATGGTATAAGGGTAAATTCAACATTGTAAGTTTAATGGAAGCTCCTTTTTTAGGTATGTATATAGGTCCGAAATTATCAACATTCCAGGTATACTTAGCATCATGAGGAAAAATATCAAGATTGGATTCTCCTTTGGGTTCAACTCTTACTGTAACGCTTTTAACTCCGGGTAATTGTCTTATTTTCTCTACATTTTCATGGGTTAGAGGAATAATTCCTATTGTATCTTGACGGGGGTAATTCCGAATCTGTCCATATTCATCGTACATCCGGTTTTTATTGTAATTGTCAATATCTTCTTGTGAAATTCCTATTTTACGAAGGAGCTTATCGGATAATAAACCGTATTCGGATATTACATCATAGTTAAATTGATAATTCTTAGGATTTTCAATCGGTTTTCCATTGATATATACCTGTTGGCTTATAATTTCAAGTGTTTCGCCAGGCAAGCCTATACAGCGTTTTATAAAGTTTTCTTGTTTATCGACCGGACGGACTATAATATCGCCGAATTTAGTTTTGTTACTCCAAACTTCTTCTCTTCCGAATTGGCGTACTAATGCATAATAGCTTAAATTACTTTGAAAAACAGTAGAAACCGTATCTCCTTCGGGATAATTAAAAACTACGGCATCGTTGCGCTGCACTTTACCAAAACCGGGAAAACGATAATAACCGCATTTAATCCATTCTAAATAAGAGGGAGTACTTGTGGTCATGGGCAAAGTGTGGTGTACAAATGGAAACGAAAGCGGAGTATTGGGAGCTTTAGGTCCATAAGCTAATTTACTTACAAATAAGAAATCGCCTACAAGTAAAGATTTTTCCATAGATGATGAGGGTATCGTATAGGCTTCTACATAGAAAATACGAATAATAGAAGCGGCTACTACCGCAAAAATAATGGCATCTGTCCACTCTCTAGTTTTAGTTTTTTTGTATTTAGGAAGGTCTTTGGGATTGGTATAAATTTCTTTATCGGAAAACCCCATATAGTTTAAGTAATAAAAAGGAAGTAAAACCGCCATAGCCTGCTCTCCCAATTTATACTTTTTAAATGCTTTGACAGTATCTACTTCTAAAAGCATAACCGCAAAAATATTAATGAAAGGCAAAGCTAAATATATCCACCAAAACCATCTTTTATTCAAGATTTTGAGCCAAACATACAGATTGTATACCGGAATAAGGATTTCCCAACCTTTACGTCCTGCTTTTTCGAAAATTTTCCATAGCCCGGGTAGCGGAGCTAAAACATACAAGATAAAAAGAATGATTGCAGTTGTCATATTATTAATTATTTGTAAGCAGTAACTGTATTTTTATTGTTTTATTGCCGTGCAGGCGTTTTAAATTTTAAATTTATGAAGTTAAGCGTAACTTGTAAGGGATATTTTACATCCTTATATATTAAAATATAATTATCATTTTGATAATCAATATTAACTGCACTGGGCTCAAATACACCGAACAGTACCAATTTATCATTCGCAAACTTATATCCTGTATAATTGATTGGGGATTTCCAGAATTCTACCTTAATAATTTTCTCTTTTTTTACAATTTCCTGATTTTCACTTAGCAAAGAGTCTACTTTATCGGGTACTTTCGGGATGTAGTTTTCTATTTTAATATTACGGGTAAACAATAATTGATCGCGAACCACAACATCTCCATCGCCTATTATTTCGGTTGTAGGCAGAATCGTATCTCTATCAGGCAAACCATCATCAGAATCGGTATCGCTTGCCGTATCTTTTAGTAATTTAGCGTGGTGGCTGCCGGAATTATTTGACAGTGGTTGGTTAGGATTAATATCTTTAACTTCTACAGTATCTTTAGCATCGGAATTTCCTTCAATTGACGTATAAATTTTATCTAGGGACGATTTAAAAATATTAATACTCAGCTGTTGCTGCCAAATATATACAAACGCTCCCCCCAATAGTATTCCTATACAAATTCCGATAATAAGAAACCGGAAAGGTTTGTTATGTAATTTATTCATTCCAGAAGAATTTTAAATAAAATTTTTAGAGCCTGTCAAAAGCCTTTATTTAAATACAGGCTTAGCATTCATATTATTTTTACCAGAAAAAACATGGATGTATAAATCTCCCTGTATTTTTGTGCAAAGTTATGAAAGCTAAATAAGGTTTACAACGACTATTTTCGATTTTCTAGATTTTTGCAAATTTTCCGAGATAATTTTGCAAGATTATGCGTTTTAGCTAGTTGTCTGTTTTTTCGGGAATTTCTAATGGAGGAAGTTTTTCTGCATCTTCATCCTTGTATTTCTGCGTTTCTACCAGATATGCCAGCGATTGATCTAAAATTTCGATAGCAGCACACTGCATGCCCTTATGAAGAACGCCTAAATCTTTTGCCGCCGTTTTACTTAAATCCAAAATTCCTTTTCGAGGACAGCGGTCATTTACTTTTACATAAACAATTTTACCATTGGAAAGATTGGTTACTTGCAAAATCGTATTAAAAGGTAGGGAATGGTGGGCTGCTGTATATAATTTTTGCGAAAATCTTTCTCCGCTGGAAGTTTTTCTACCTTCAAATTTGTCGGCATAATAAGTTACTTTTATCGTTTTAGACGGCTGGGACTGTGCAAACGAAAATTGATATGTGAATGCAAAAATCAATATAAAAGCCCAAATAATGTTTTTCATAGGTTTAATTTTTAGTAGACAAGTAAACAAGATACAAGTCTGTCGTAATTCATAATTATTAAATATCACTCCTTTGTGTGATTTTTTTAGTTTTAAGTTTTTGAATCGGCAGACATCATTGAATTACTTCAACAAAACGTCCGTCTTCTTGGTTCAAGGCTTTTCTCACCTCTTCAAAACTAGGTTTTTCTATGTGTAAATAACAAAAAGTTTCGCCCATAAGATGTAAAAAATGAGCATCTGAACTTTGAATAAAAGAGAAACGTTTCAGGTATGCATTTTTCTTTAAAAATTGTGATTTTGTGATATGTCTTGATATCTCCAATGCATCAGCCTGAATGTCGGGCGGAACAAATCCCAACTGACTCATCAAACTGTTAGAGGGCTTATTTATATGTGCAGGGATAAACAATCCGTTCAGAGATTTTACTTTTTTGTACAAAGAATCCAAATCTACATCTGTGGCTGAAATCAATAAATATTCTTCCTCTCCTATTATTTCTTCTTTTTCGTTTACAATAAGCTGATAACCAAAACGGGTTTCATCGTTGGGAATTTTCTGCAAATGTGCATCCAAGAAATCCTGAAAACGATTTAGTTCCTCATCTTTTTCGAAAAAGCACAAACAATGAATTTCTTCAACAGTAGTTACTTCTGCTCCACATAAAACCAAAATATTTTTTTCTTTTCCCAACTTACGGGTAAGATAACTTTGACGCACAGTGTTATGGTCTGTAAGTCCAATAATTTCCAATCCCAGTTCCTGAGCCTTGTCAATAATATTAGTCGGACTCATATCTAAATCGCCGCACGGAGATAGTACGCTATGAATATGTAAATCTGTTTTATAACAATTCATGGAATCAATTTGTTGTGCAGACCTGCGTAAGCCCGTCTTCATTCGGATTTTCTCTTGCCTTTAATTAAGCAATGCATATAATTTACCTGCTGTTTCAAAAGTTTCTTTATCTGTACAGAGAATAGGAATATTCTCTTCATTGCTTTTTTCTATTGTATCTTCCGACGGCTGCAAACCTTTTACTAATATAATACAAGACAATTCTTTCAGAGAAGCAATTGCCATAATATTTTTATGCGTTTGTAAAGTTATCCAAGCATTGCCGGCATCGGCATTACCCATTACATCGCTTAATAAATCGGAGACATATCCTCCGTCAATTTCGTTATCTAAACCGCCTTTGCCCGAAATTACTGTTAGATTTAGCCTGTTTATCAATTCAGATACTTTCATTATGTATTGATTATTAATTATTTACAAAAACAAATAGATTCTTTGAATTTCAAAAATAGTTATTTTTTTTTGAATAGACAAGAATAGTTTTTCTGATGTTTAACAGAATAAGAAATGCCTTTGCATATAGATGGATTCTATGTAACTTTGTGGGTTATTAACAAAACAAAATACCGATAGAAACGTATAAACTATTTCAGAACTATTGATTTAGTTCTAAAATTACAAACATAAATAACAAACTCATATGCTCCAAATTGCATTTATCAGAGAAAATACGCAAGAAGTTATCGAACGTTTGGCTGTCAAGAATTTTGATGCCCGAGAACGTATTCAGGAAATTTTAGCCATTGATACTCTTCGCCGCGAATATCAAAAAAACTTAGATGAAACCTTAGCCGAATCGAACAGTCTGGCAAAAGAAATCGGAAATTTATTTAAAGCCGGCAAACAACAGGAAGCGGATGTATTGAAAACAAAAACTGCTGATCTAAAGGTTAGGGCTAAAGAATTGAGCGATGCATTAGCCGAATCGGAGCAAAAACAAAACGAATTGCTTTTAACCATTCCCAACCTGCCGAGCCGGGAAGTTCCCAAAGGGAAAACAGCCGAAGATAATATTACCGTACATCAGGAAGGCGAAATTCCTCAATTGTATGCAGAAGCAGTTCCACATTGGGATTTGTGTGCAAAATATGATATTGTTGATTTTGAATTGGGAAATAAAATTACCGGAGCCGGATTTCCCGTATATAAAGGCATGGGAGCCAGATTGCAACGGGCTTTGATTAATTTCTTTTTGGATAATGCGGTTGCGGCAGGATATAAAGAAATTCAACCACCTTTGATGGTAAACGAGGCATCGGGTTTGGGTACAGGACAATTGCCTGACAAAGACGGACAAATGTATTATATGCCTTTGGATGGATATTATATGATTCCAACGGCAGAAGTTCCGATTACCAATTTGTATCGCGATGTGATTGTAAACGAAAAGGATTTCCCGATTAAAAACGTAGCTTATTCACAATGTTTCCGTCGCGAAGCCGGTTCTTATGGTAAAGATGTAAGAGGGTTGAATCGTCTGCATCAATTTGACAAAGTAGAAATTGTACAACTAGCTCATCCCGATTCCTCATATCAGTTATTGGAGGAAATGAAAAACCATGTAGCAGGTTTGTTACGCAAATTAGAATTGCCTTTCCGTATCCTTAAACTTTGTGGCGGCGATATGAGTTTTACCTCTGCTTTGACTTTCGATTTTGAAGTATATTCAACAGCTCAACAACGCTGGCTGGAAGTAAGCTCTGTTTCAAATTTCGAGAGTTTCCAATCTAACCGTATGAAACTGCGGTTTAAAGATAAAGATGGTAAAATGCAATTGGCTCATACTTTGAACGGCAGTGCTTTAGCATTGCCCCGTATCGTAGCATCTTTGTTAGAAAACAATCAAACAGAATCCGGTATTCGTATTCCCAAAGCATTGGCAGAATATACCAAGTTTGATATGATACGCTAATAAGGTTTTATTCTAACTAGCAAGTCTAAGGATTTTAAACCTAATCAACTATTAAAAAACCAACTCTGTGAAATTCCGCTTGTTTTTATGCTTACTGTTTGCCTTTACAGCAATTAGTTCTTTTGCCCAATCGGGAAGTAAAGAGCAATTGGCTATGCAGTATTATAATTCCGGCGAATTTGATAAAGCTACAGAACTTTTTGAGGAACTCTACCAAGCTAATCCCAATACTTTTTTCTACAACTATCTTCTTCAATCATGCTTGCAAGGGAAGGATTATAAAAAAGCGGAAAAGATAGTCAAAAAAGCAGCTTCGCAAGGAGCTAAAAGTCTGAAATATACCGTAGATTTGGGCTATGTATATGAAAATGGAGGAGAACATAACAAAGCCCAAAAACAATATGAAGAGGCTGTTCAGAAGCTGCCCAACAGCATGCAGATTATCAGTGATGTGGCTCAGCAGTTTATTTCCCATTCCAAGTTTGATTTTGCTATTAGAACCTACCAAAAAGGGCGTGAACTACTTAAAGAACCTTTAGGTTTTACCAACGAACTAGCTCAATTATATGAACGCACGGGCAATTATGCCGAAATGATGAACGAGTATATTATCTTGGTTGAAAATCAAGAAGATGCTTTACCTACTGTGGAAATATATTTGCAATATTCTCTGGCTGATGATCCTACAGGCAAAAAAGCAGAAGCCTTTAAAGAATTGATTCTCAAAAAAACGCAGAAGCAACCGGAAGTTCGATTATATTCCGATTTATTGATGTGGTATTCGTTGCAGCAAAAAGATTTTGAGATGGCATTTATACAAGCCAAAGCGATGGATAAACGGTTTAAAGAAGAAGGAAAAACCGTATTTGAAATTGCACAGATTTGTATGCAGAATCAATCTTACGATGTAGCAGTTCAGGCTTATAAATATATATTAAGCAAAGGAAAAGATAATATTTTTTATACGGAATCGGAAATAGGTTCGCTAGATGCCCGATTTTTGCAGCTTAAAAAAGATTATAAGTTAAATCCTAAAGATTTAGAAACTTTAAATCAAGATTATATCAAAACCCTGAACGAATTGGGGCAAACTCCGCAAACCGTTGTTTTGATGAATAATTTTGCACACCTCAAAGCTTTTTATCTGCATGATATGCCGGGTGCAATAAAAGTTCTGGAAGATGCTGTAGAGGTTCCCGGACTATCAAAAAACATATTGGCAGATTGTAAATTAGAGCTGGGAGATATTCTTTTATTGGATGGAAAACCGTGGGATGCTTCGCTGCAATATTCTCAGGTAGAGAAAAGCCTGAAAAACGATGCGGAAGGAGCGATGGCTAAATTTAAAAATGCCAAGTTATCGTATTATATCGGAGAATTCGAATGGGCTTCTTCGCAATTAAATGTACTGCGGGCTTCTACTTCCAAACTTATAGCCAATGATGCCATGGAGCTTTCTCTCTTGATTTCGGATAATATGGAACAGGAAGATTCTACCTATAAAGCTCTTACTATTTATGCAAAAGCCGATTTATTGGTATATCAGAACCATTACGAAGATGCTTTGATAACTTTAGATTCGGTGCGGATAGTAGGCGGATTGTCGCATCCTATTTATGATGAAGTTTTATACAAAAAAGCCCAAATAAAATGTTTGCAAGGCAAATTCCGCGATGCGGAAGAATTACTGAAAAATCTGGTAACTATGTATCCTTACGATATTTTAGCGGATGATGCACTGTATTTATTAGCAAAACTGAATGAGGAACAATTCAAAAATAATTTGCAGGCAATGGAATATTATGAAAAGATTTTTACTGATTATCCATCCAGCTTATATGCTACCGAAGCCCGTAAAAAATTCCGACAACTACGAGGAGATAAATAGTTAAATAACATGTGACAGGTGACGGGTAACGAGATACAAGGTACAAGATACAAAGAGAACGATGAATTCTGAATACTTTATAACCTTACAAACTTTATAAACCTTAAACTTTAAACCATAAACAACTCAACAATCTTGAACCGTAGCGGAGCGAAGATTAACAAAGCCAAACCTGAAATAAAATGAACATACAACAACTTGAATATATTGTAACTGTTGATAATTTACGGCATTTTTCCAAAGCTGCAGAGGCTTGCTGTGTTACACAGCCTACACTTAGTATGATGATACAAAAATTGGAAGATGAATTTGGCGTAAAAATCTTTAACCGAAATGTTCAACCGGTTGTGCCTACCGATGTGGGTTGTAAAATTCTTGAACAGGCTCGTAACATATTAGCCCAAGTGGATAAAATGAGCGATATTGTAAATGAAGAAAAAAACTTGGTAAAAGGCATATTCCGTCTAGGTGTAATCCCTACTATAGCCCCTTATTTAATGCCCTTATTTTTACCGGCTTTTGCTTCTGATTACACCGATGTAACTTTAAAAATTACAGAACTTACTACACCTCAAATTATTGAAAATTTAGCGATGGCTAAGCTTGACGGAGCTATTTTAGCTACACCGCTTAATTTACCGCATTTACGGGAACATGTTTTATACTACGAAAAATTTTATCCCTACATATCTGAACACGAGAAAATTTATAAGAAATCTAAAATCAAAAGTACGGATTTAGATCCTAAAAAATTATTTTTGCTGGAAGAAGGACATTGCTTACGCTCTCAGGTATTGCGGTTTTGCAATATCCGCAACAGAGGTCCTAAAGGGAAACAACATTTTGAATATGAATCGGGAAGTATAGAAACGCTTATGCGTTTGGTTGACCAAAACGGAGGGGTTACTATTATTCCTGAATTAACTAAACATTTTGTGCAAAAGCAGCAGATAGAAAACATTCATGAGTTTGCAGAGCCTGTTCCTGTCCGCGAAATAAGCTTGGTTGTTAAGCAAGATTTCGGGCGGGATAAAATTTTAGAAGCCATTTCTGAAACAGTAAAAGAAATTATTCCGAAAAGCATGCAGGGAGAAAATTTTAATCCCATTGAGGTTGAGTTTTAAAACAGAAAGTTACAAAACAGAATAACAGCGAACTTATCTATTAATAATCAAACAGATAAATTCGCTATTATTACCCTCGGGGTATTTGTGTAACTAATTATTTTATCTTCTCTACTTTTGGCTTGACCCAAAAGTAACAAAAAGTCAAGGCTGAATAAAAAATTACTAAAAAAACTTCCTTTTCTGCTAACAAAAAAAAGTTGTTATTACTTACATTTACATAATCTCAAGTACATCCAAACTTTTGTAATGCTAATTAATTTCATCATTTGTTTTTTGTTTTAACGCTTCAAAGTTAGTTTTTTCTTAACGCATTTTTTATAATGCCAATTCTTGCTTTAAGCCATTATTTGTTTTAGTTTAGCTATTGTTTTTCCCATACCAATCAATTTTTCGGGAATAATACATGGCAACGCAAAGCAGTATAAACAGCCCGATACTTCCAAACAGCAATGCACCATCTTGTAAGCGGATAAGGATAAAAATAAAAGCATATAAAGCTCCGAGTACAGCTCCAAACATAGCTCCGATTTTCCATCTGCCGAATGCGCTTTTGGTATAGAGTGTAATGAGTGATACGGTTGCCAAAGTTGCTACCAGATAAGCGTAATTGAAATTGATATACTCGCTGATAGCCAACAGTAAAGTATAGAAAACACATAATGAGATTCCTACCAAAGCATATTGGAGCGGATGAATTTTTCGTTTTTGTAAAATCTCGACAAAGAAATACAAAGCAAAAGTAAGCCCGATAAATAAGATAGCATATTTTACCGAACGTTCGGTTTTGGCATACGAATCGGTAGATTGCAGAAGTTTTACGCCATAAAGCGATTCGTTGATAGAATATTTTTGATTTTTCCACACTTGGGGATAATTGCGGTTGAGATACAGAATTTTCCAGTCGGCAACAAAGCCGGAATCGGAAATAACGGCAGGCGTATTAGGCAGAAAATTTCCTATAAACGACGGATTTGTCCAAACCGAAGTAATGTGTGTATGATTACTTTTACCGATAGGCGTAAAATTCAAATCCTGAGAACCTTTGATTTTTATTTTTAAAGAAAAATCTTTGTTCGATTGCAAATCTTCAAGCGTAAGTACTACAGGAGTAAATAAATCAGAAGATTTACGTCCACCATCTATGGAAGGAAGAACCGACTCGGATTGCGAATTTACATTAGCATCTATAACAGCATCGCCTCCTGCGGTAAGTTCATAGTTTTTATTACCAAAACGTATACTAAGCTGCTCTTCGATGCCTCTGAAATCAGTTAAACCGAAACACAAAAAAGCTCTATCAAGCATCAGGTCTTCGGGTGCAATATTCAGTTTTTGGAAATCCAAAGGAGCAAAATGTCCGCTGAAATCCAGCGCAGATTGATATACTGTTACATCAAAAATGCTCCGATGGCGGTTAAAGGGTTGAATGTTTCCATTGATATTCAATTGTTCAGGTAAAATATATAAAACCCTTTTGGCATAATTGATAATAGCTCCCTTATCATTTTTAATAACATCCTCCGCTCGGTAAGGAATTACCAATATAGGACCGGTAAGCGTTTGCTTGTCTGCCCATTTTTCGCTTACTTCCCTTTGTATTTCTTCTTGGCGGTTTAACCGTTCTCTTACCAAATTCGAGATAAATGCCATCGGAATAAGTAATAATAATGTTAATGCAAAGATGATAAGTCCTTTAAAGGTTAGTAAAGTTCCTTGATTCTTTTTTTCTTTCGGAGTCTGCATAGTTGTGTTTTCTGTTTGTGGATTTTGTGCCTCCATTGTTTTGTGTTTTAAATTTGTAAATTAATGAGTTATTTGTTGTTTTTTAATTTTTAATTATTTCGTTTTCAATACAAATAGGTATTTCAAAATTAAAAGTACTTTGCATTTCAAAGTAATTAAACAAAAAAAATTACTTCATGTTTTTAATTAGATTTTCCAAGATGTCTAAATGCTTTTTGAAGGCTAATTCTCCTTCGCGGGTAACAGAATATGTGGTATTGGTTTTTCGCCCGATAAACCCTTTTTTTACCTCAATATACAGGGCTTCTTCCAAGCTTTTAAGGTGAGAAGCTAAATTGCCGTCAGTTATTTGCAACAAGTCTTTTAGGGTATTAAAGTCGATGGTTTCGTTTACCATCAATGCACTCATAATACCCAGCCTTATCCTATTATCGAACGCTTTATTTAGTTCTTGTACTTTCATTTGCGTTCATATTTTATCCACATCCAGATTCCGTAAATAATGTGGAGTATTCCAAAGCCGATTACCCAAAAATAAAAACCATAACCGATTTTCCACAAAGAAATACACCCTAAGATAATTTCAGCATAACCTAGATATTTTATTTCGGATAGGGTAAGTCGACTGCCTGCTATTAATGCCACTCCATAAAACAGCAAACAACCGGGAGCCACAAATCCGAAAATAGCATAATCAATCATGCGGAGTAAAAGTAATCCGCCTGCTCCGAGTGGTACGGCTATACTCCACATCAGACGTTTGGTAGGTTTTCCCCAAATGGATGTTTCGTCTTTTTTACTCTTTATATAGGTAAAAAAGAAAGCGGACGCAAAAGCTGCTACAAATGTACAAACGGCAATTACTAGCAACGTTTTGATTTCTGAATTGGAATATAAAACTTCCATTTCGTGACGTTTGGATACTATCGGGTAAGCAAAGGCAGCACCTATTAAGGCGCAACATCCGGCTGCGATACCGCTCCAGCCGCTCAGGCTGATAAACCGACTGCTTCGCTCCATCATTGAACGAATATCGTTTAAGGCTTCTAATTCTTGTTGTGGTGTTTTCATTAAAAGTACTTTGAACTGCAAAGTAAATATAAATTTTTAATACAAACAAATTTTATGGGTAATTATATTATAAAAAAAGAGCCTGTTCTTTACAAAACAGGCTCTTCCATCATAGACTAAATTATTTTTTAGGTGCAGGTTTGCTCGTGTTTTGAGCATCCTTATTTTGAGCATCTTTCTTTTCTGCTCTCTTTTGCATAGCTTCTTGTTTCTTTTCTTCTTTTAACTGCAAATACTTAGTATATTGTTCTGAAGTAAGTACTTTTTGTAATTCGGTATCTCGTTGTTTTTCTGAAGCAGTAATCTGATCTTTGGAGCTAGCTTTTTGATCTTTAGTCGCAGTTTTTTGATCTTTTACTTGCTTCATAATCGCGTCTGTACGTTTAGCTGCATCTATGTTAATTTGATTAACCTGAGCCTCTTGAGTTGCATTTAAGCTCAAATCTTTTTTCATTTTTGCTGTAATCCTTGCAGCTCTTTGTTCTGCTGTAGGCGGATTTGCGTTAGCGGGTTTTTGACTGTTTGTATTTGCAGGTTTTTGACTGAAAGCCAATGTAGTAAATGCACATACGAAGGCTAATAGAACGGTTTTTTTAATCATAATGTTTAGATTTAAAATTTTTAATTGTTAATTGAAACAAACCTGTTAAAAAAAAGTTTGCATATTCCAACGAAAAAAAGTGTTTCAAATTATATTTGCCCACAAAAAAATTCTTAAAAATAATCTATAAACTATGGAATAACTACTTTCTTATGTATAAATCTCAAATTATGAACTTGCTTCTATTTTTATAACTAATTGTATTCTTAGCTTATAGATCCAAAATCCCTTCGTTTTTTCGATTGAATTTGCAAGTATCTCTTCAGACGTATATTTTGGGGATTATCTAAATTTGCATCATTATTCAGGATGCTATTTACTAAATCGCGGGCAACGCGAATCATTTGTTCGTCTTTTACAATATCGGCTATTTTCAAATCTAAAATACCACTCTGGCGGGTTCCCTGTAAATCGCCGGGACCGCGTATTTTTAAATCTTCTTCGGCTATCTCAAATCCATCATTGGTTTTTACCATTATATCTATCCGTTTACGGGCTTCGTGGGTTAGCTTATTGCCTGTCATTAAAATACAGAACGATTGTTCTGAACCCCGCCCTACCCTGCCCCGCAATTGGTGCAGTTGTGATAGTCCGAAACGTTCTGCATTTTCTATTATCATCACGCTGGCATTGGGGACATCTACACCTACTTCTATAACCGTGGTTGCTACCATAATCTGGGTTTCGCCTTTTTTAAAGCGGTTCATCTCGTAGTCCTTATCGGCAGACTTCATTTGCCCATGTACTATACTTATGGCATAATCGGGCAAAGGAAATTCGCGGACAATGCTTTCGTAGCCATCCATTAAATCTTTCAAATCTAAAGTTTCTGATTCTTTGATAAGCGGATATATTATATATACCTGCCTGCCTGCTTCTATCTGCTTCCGCATAAAACCAAAAACACGCAAACGCGACGAATCGTTGAAATGAATTGTCTGCACTGGTTTTCTGCCCGGAGGCAATTCGTCTATAATGGAGTAATCGAGATTGCCATACACCGTCATTGAGAGTGTTCGCGGAATAGGTGTTGCCGTCATAACCAAAATATGGGGTGCTATATCATTTTTAGACCATAACTTCGAGCGTTGTTCCACGCCGAAACGATGCTGTTCATCTATAATTACTAATCCCAAATTTTTGAATTGTACACGTTCTTCTATCAGCGAATGAGTTCCTATTAAAATATGTAAGCTTCCTGCCTGCAAAGCGGCATCTATTTCCCTCCATTTGGAGGCTTTGGTAGAACCTGTGAGCAATTCGACTGTAATGCCTAATCCTTCTACTAATTTGGAAACACTGTTGTAGTGCTGTACTGCCAAAATTTCGGTGGGCACCATCATGCAAGCCTGAAAGCCATTATCGATAGCTAAAACCATAGACATCAGTGCTACTAAAGTTTTACCGCTGCCTACATCGCCTTGCAGCAAACGGTTCATTTGATGTCCGGTTCGTAAATTTTGCCGAATTTCTTTCATTACCCGCTGCTGTGCTCCTGTAAGCTGAAAAGGCAGTTGGGCAAAGAGCCGGTTAAAGTAATCTCCCACTTTCCCGAACACAAAGCCCTGTACTTTTTCGTTGCGATATTGCTTGTTAAATAAGTATTCCAACTGCATAAAAAACAATTCTTCAAATTTGAGACGGGTTTGTGCTTTTTGAAGAATGGCATGGTCTGCAGGATGATGTATGCTAATCAAAGCCTGCTCTCTACCTATCAAACGGAATTTTTCCAGAATATAATCGGGTAAGGTTTCGGGTATGGAGCCTTCGGCTTGCAGGGTAAGGTTTTTGGTTATGCGGGCTAATATTTTGGAAGTAATTCCTGAGTTTTTAAGTTTTTCGGTGGTGGAATAAAAAGGCAATAGCGTTTCTGTAAGATTTTGTTCTTCGCTTGCGGGATCGATTTCGGGATGAAGAAAATTAATTTTTCCGTTAAATGAACTAGGCTTTCCGAAAACTATATATTCTTCATTAATCCTGATTTTTTCCCGAATCCATTTGATGCCTTTGAACCAAACTAATTCGATACATCCGCTTGCATCGCAAAAGCGGGCAATCATCCGGTTGGCACTACCGCTTCCTACGGTTTCTATGGATGTAATTTTTCCTTTTATCAGAATATAGGATGAATCGTCAATGATGGAGGCAATCGGCTGAAAGTTCCCTTTATCTACATGGCGGAAAGGGAAATAAAAAAGCAGGTCGCCATAGGTTGACAGTAATAATTCTTTCTTGAGCAGAGCTGCCCGCTTCTCTCCTACTCCTTTGAGATAGGTAAGGGCTGTATCGAAAAAATTATATTCCTGCATGATATTTAGCTAATGATAATTGCAAATTTACACGATAAATATGAAACAACCTTATCTGCTTTTAAAAGATTTTATGAGAAGGTACGGGTTTATCCACGAAATAAGATAAGCCTTGCATAATTCTTCCTGCTTACCCAAATGTACTATTCATTGATTTTGAAATAAGAGGCTCTGCTATTATTTAATTGAATGATTGCTAAAAAAGTAGTATCTTTGCAAATTGTTTTTTACTTTATATTCAAGAAATGTCAAAAGGAAAAATTCTATTCATCAATCAATCCATCTATCCTTATTTAGAAGACAGTTTGATTTCCCGTATCGGTCGATATTTACCTCAACGTATTCAGGAACAAGGCAGAGAAGTAAGATCTTTTATGCCCTGCTATGGACATATTAATGAACGCAGGAATCAGCTTCATGAAGTTATTCGTTTATCGGGCTTAAATATCATTATTAATGATACCGACCATCAGCTAATCATTAAGGTAGCTTCTATTCAGGCTGCCCGCATGCAGATATATTTTATTGATAATGAAGATTATTTTAGACGAAAAGCGGAACTTTTTGATGAAAACGGCAAGTTTTTTGATGATAATGATGAGCGTGCTATTTTCTATTCGAGAGGTGCTATTGAAACTGCCAAAAAATTAAATTGGTCTCCGGATGTCATTCATTGTCATGGGTTGATTTCATGCTTTACCCCTATTTTGATAAAGAAATTCTATACTGATAATCCTCTGTTTTCTGATTCGAAAGTGGTTCTTTCTTTGTACGATGATGCTTTTGAAAATACTTTGGACACCGGCTTGGTTGCCAAGATGAAAATGAGTGGATTTCATTCTAAGGATTTAAAGCATTATAAAGAGCCTACTTATCTTAATGTAATGAAAGCGGCTATTGACAATTCTGACGGCATTATTTTTGGGAGTGAAAATATTCTTCCTGAATTAGCCGAATATGCACTTAACAGCGGTAAACCTGTTTTGCCTTATTGCCCTGAGGAAACATCTCATGAGCAGTATAATATTTTCTACGAACAATTTATTCCTGAGGGGGACGAATAAATCGGCTGGATAAACTTATTCATGGGCAATTTTTATTCATTTTATCAGTTTATCTACTTTATCTTTTAAAATTCATTTATGAAACGTTGGTCTACAAAAATAATATTTGCCTTATTGTGTATAGCTGTTTCGTGTGTTTCTTGTGTCGACGAAGCCGGAGAAATAGGTAATGATTTAATTGCTTCTTCGGACTTGTTGAATAGCAAGGATACCGTATTTTCTGTTACTGCTTATTCTGTATTGGACGACAGCTTAACTACATCTAAGTATTCTCCTGTTTTATTAGGGGCTTATCTGGATCCTAATTTTGGAAAATCTGAAGCTAATATTGTAACCCAACTAATACCGGATGTAAGTGCGGCTTACACTTTTCCTTCTTCTACTTCTATAGATTCTGTAGTATTAAGCATTGCTTATCGGAATTCTTCGGGTATATATCCTACTACTTACAGTGCCGGATCGGATAATCCTCCGGTTACATTAAGTGTATATGAGTTAAACACAAAGTTATATAAGGATTCTATTTACCGTTCTGATTCTCCATTTCAATATAATTCTAGTGTGATAGGCAGTGTGTCTTTTAAGCCTAATCTTACTGATAGTACTTATGGCAGTCCTCAACTCCGGATTGCCTTAAGCAAGACTTGGGCTCAAAAATTCCTTACGGCTGATCCTTCGGTATATCAAAGTGCTGATAACTTTACAGATTTTTTTAAGGGGCTTTATATCAAAGCTACGGGTGGAACCTCAAATAGTTGTATTACTTATATGGTTTTAACGTCTTCTGCTACACGGCTTACGCTCTATTATCATACCGGAACTGATACGGCTCAGAAGAAAAGCAGTTTCCAAGTTGATATTTCTAATAATAAAGCTTGTACTTATTTTAATCAGTTTTTACATAACAATTATGCGGGAGCCAATCCTTTATTGTTAAGCCAGATAAATAAAACCGATATTTCGAAAGGTCAGCAGCAGCTTTTCCTGCAAACCATGGGCGGGGTGAATATCAGGCTTACCATGCCTCAGATTCCGGAATGGATGAAAGATAAAAGGGTTGTTATTAATCAGGCTTCATTAATTTTACCTGTGGATTTATCTAGCAACACTTACGATCCTATTTCTCAATTAAACGTATATAAAATATTATCGGCTGGCGGCTACGATTTATTGCCGGATCATGGTGTATCTTCTAATATTTATGCTTATCTGGATGGTGCATATAATACTTCTGCTCAAACCTATCGGTTACGTATTACCCGTTATTTCCAACGCTGGGTTTTGGGAACTGAAACTGATAATAGTCTGCTCATTGTTGCTGATTCGCGAAGAACAACGGCTAACAGCAGTATAATAAAAGGTACAAGTGGTAATAATCCTGTTAGATTAGAGGTTATTTATACCTACAGGTAAACCTGCACAAATATTGTTTTATTGCACTGAAAGATATTCAGGATGTTGGAAAATACAAATGATGTGCTATAAAAAATTAATGATTAAGTTCTATTTTTCTTTTACTTTTGGGTTAAGCCAAAAGTAACAAAAAGTCAAGGCTGAATAAAAAATTGCTTAAAAAGCTCCCTTTTTCACTAAACAAAAAAAGGTTGATACTAATTATTTTAATATAGAATCGGGTACATACAAACTCTTGTACATCTCATTGAGTTTATTGCTTATTTTTTTGTTTTTAACGCTGCAAAGTTAGCTTTTTCTTAACGCATTTTTATTATGCCAATGGAGGACTTACTTCTATTTTTGTTCCATAATTTTTCTATGGTTTTCTTATAAAAAATGGCATCTCAAACTTCTTCATATCCTGTTGTTTGTAAACTTTTTTCAGCATCTAAGATGCTTACTTAATTTTTAATTAATTATTATATTTCAATATGGCTTCGCCCAAAGTTTCAATCCCCAAGGGAACCCGCGATTTTACTCCGGTGGAAATGAACCGCCGCAATTATATTTTCGATACTATAAAATCTGTATTTCAGCTTTATGGTTATTCGCCCATAGAAACTCCTTCGATGGAAAATCTTTCTACCTTAATGGGAAAGTATGGTGAAGAGGGAGATAAATTATTATTCAAGATTTTAAATTCGGGGAATTTTTTAGAGGGAGTAGATAATCATACTGAGGCGAAATCGGATTATAAGAAGATGACTCCTTTGATAAGTGAAAAAGGATTGCGTTATGATTTAACGGTTCCTTTTGCCCGTTTTGTGGTGATGCATCAGAATGAATTGACCTTTCCTTTTAAGCGTTATCAAATGCAGCCGGTTTGGCGTGCCGACCGTCCGCAGAAAGGACGTTACCGCGAGTTTTATCAATGTGACGCGGATGTTATCGGTAGTAATTCTCTGCTTAACGAAACGGAGCTTATGGGAATTATTGACAGGGTTTTTGATATGTTGAATATCAAAACTACTATTAAGCTCAACAATCGTAAAATTTTGACGGGTATTGCGGAATATATCGGGGAAGCGGATAAAATTGTGGATATTACGGTGGCTATAGATAAATTGGATAAGATAGGTTTGGATAAGGTAAATGAGGAATTGATTGCGAAAGGTCTTTCGCAAGAAACCGTAGCTAAATTACAGCCTATTATCAACTTATCGGGCGATACGCAAAGCAAGCTCTGTCAATTAGAAAAGATTTTTACTTCATCGGAAACGGGACAGAAAGGGATTGCCGAAATGCGTGAGATATTGGATTTATTGGGATATACTGAAATTAAAGCTGTGGTTGAGTTTGATATTACTTTGGCTCGGGGCTTGAACTATTATACAGGTTCTATTCTTGAAGTTAAAGCTGATGAGGTTGCTATGGGAAGTATCTGCGGTGGGGGTCGTTACGACAACCTGACGGGAATTTTCGGTCTGCCCGATATGTCGGGGGTAGGTATTTCTTTCGGAGCTGACCGTATTTATGATGTATTGCAGGAATTAAATCGTTTTCCTGAAAATACCCAAACATCGACCCAAGTGCTGTTTGTCAATTTTGGAGAAAAAGAAATGAAATACTGCCTGCCTTTACTTGCTAAATTACGGAAAAAAGGCATTAGTGCAGAAATGTATCCCGATCCAGAAAAAATAAAAAAACAAATGTCATACGCGAATGCTAATAATATTCCTTGGGTTGTAGTGGTAGGTGAAACCGAAATGCTGGAAAATAAGCTTACCCTGAAAAATATGCAGGGTGGCACTCAGGAAAAAATAAGCCTACAAGAATTAACTAAAAGCAAAGTCAAAACGAAAAAATAAGAATGAAAAAAAGAACAATGATAATTGCATTAGTGGCAATTGTAAGTATTTTAAATGTATTGAGTGCATGTAGTAAAGATAGTAACAAGAATAATGATACACCGAATACTGACTTTACTGAAACTGTAAAGAAACTACCTGTTATGGATATACGTACTGCCTCTACATTGTTTTCTGATACGACCCATTATATGTATGATGATCATAATTTTCTTGTAAAAATTATACATGAAACGGATGACTTTGATGAAATTTCGTATGATGGGAATGGTCGTCCTGTGGAAATGAAAACTTATGATAAAGGAAGTTTGTATAGCAGCACAACATTTGTATATCAAGGGTTGAAAGTAATTGTTACAGATCAGGAGAAAGGCGGAACACCATATATAAGTACACTTACACTTGATAATAAAGGAAATATTATCAAAACGGAAAATAGTGAAGGGAAAAATTGTGATTACAGCTATGATTCAAAAGGAAATATTAATAAGATAAACTATGCTTCGACAAGCGAAACTAATGAAATAAGTTTTGAATATGCTGATATTAAATCTATATTCCGCTATGTAAATGCACCTAATTGGTTCGTTTGTTATTTATTTGATTTTCATTACAGCAAAACAGGGCAAATGCCTACTCGCCAATCCCACACTTATGAAACATACAAGTTCTCTAGCGAATTTACTTATACTGTTGATGTAGACAATTATGTTATAGGAAGTACTTATGATGATGGTGATAAAAGCGGTTGGCATCGTTTTGAATATACCCCAGTAAAATAAATAATATTAGGCAGAGAAATTATAAAATCAGATTATGGGAATCTCCAAAAGTTGATTTTACATCTAAATTTCCAACTCCGCTTTTGCTCCCTTTGGGGGAAGAAGCGGAGTTTTTATTTTAAATTTGACCCCTAAATGGCTTCGCCGAGCTACACTACGCTCCGGTTCCCCCTAAAGGGGACTTTTGTAAAGTGCATAAACAGAACTCCCCTTTAGGGGTTGGGGGTAAAAAAGCACGTCATTGTTAAGCTAGCCTCTTTTCAATTACACTTTCTGTTTTTCTTCCACAAATTATAAAGTGGTTTTGCTGAAAGGCTAAATACTATCAATAATCCGGTTACAACAAATGCCCAATAATTTATAGTTTTGTATTGAGCCGTGAGCACATAGTCTTCTGCAAAAAAACGGGGAAAATCAACTTTCCATGCAAGAGTATCATTTTTTATGGATGAGGCATTGGTTTCTATACATCTGCCCGGAAGGACTAATTCATAATCCATAAAAATTATCAACAAACTTGACAAAGTTTCCATTTGCTTTTGGTACTGAGGATATATTCTATTTATTTCCTTTTCGTTAAAATGAGAAAGTAGCTGGGAATAATGGCTTGTGTGGAAAAATGTATCGAGCATCCGACTTACGTCTTCAACCACAAAATGCTCAAAGCTTGCTGTTTTTTCAATATTATTATTCTCATTGACATGAAATAGGCTATCTTTAATTTGGCTTAATTGTGAAAGGTATGGACTGCCCGTTTTTTGACTATCGAGAGTTCGAATACATTCAAACGAAAGCTCATATACATTGCGGTTATACCAAGTTTGGACTTCGGTTTCAATGGTAGAAAGGTAGTTCTGCAATTCCATGCCATTCATACCTTTGCATGAAGATAAATCTCCTTGAAACCAAATTCTTTGTTCTTTTTTGCTTAGATACTTATCTATCGAAACAGGGAAAAGGTGTGCAATATTTTTATATGTTACTGTATAGGTGTGATAGGTATAAAACCAAAAGAATATCTCTTTTAAAGATTCTCCGGGAGCGGCAATAGATTTCAATTCTTCTTCAACTGTTCTTACACTTGCCTGAATGTTATTTACAGATGAATAGGTTTTGCTTACTTTTACATTGCAATCTTTCTGAAGCTTTGCTTCTTGTCCCTTAAAATTCGGATGTTTGGGTCTTACCGGTATTATTTTCCACGATGAATCGAGCTTAAATAAATAGGGACTTTTCGACATATCTCCGGCAAGGAAAACGGAATCGGCAACGGCATAAATTTCCCGTGTACATGAGCCATCAGCATTTATAGTGGTTATGGTTCGGAAATAGGAATTACATGATGAAATACCTATAATCGACAGGATAATTGCGGTGCATCTGATGAATGTTTTTCTTTTCATAACTTATTTATTTTGAGCATAATTAAAGATAGATGCGTAAAAGGTTTTTCTTTCTTTGTCTTTCTGTTCTTCTTGAGCCATTACGGATAAAATAATCTCTTTTTTAACAGTAAGGTTTCCATTTTTAAATTGATCTGCTAATTCATATTGTGTACTTTCAAATGAGGATTCGGCAATTTGTACCTGATTGTTTTGCGGTTGATATTCTTGAACTAAAAATGTTTCGTAAGCTAAAAATGACAATAGAAAAGCGGCAGCTATGCCTGATATACGGCTTAGCATGGTAATAACTTTATTCTGCTTGGCAGTAGGTTTTAACTGTTCTACTTCAAGCATAATATTTTTCAGCATTTCGTCCTGATTTTCAAGTACAGGAGTTTTGCCTTTTATTTTTTCAACAATGTCGCTGTATGTATTTTGAGATGTTTTCATTTTATTGTTGAGTTGTTGAGCTGTTTATGGTTAAAAGTTTGTAAGGTTTGTAAGGTTTATAAAGTTACTCGTATCTTAACTGCTTACCTTTGGCTCGTTACGTGTCCCTTGTCTACTTGTTAACTTGTGTTTTGTTTACTTACTACTCATTTAATTATTCACTTTCCCGTCACTCGTTACATGTACCTCGTAACTTGTATCTAGTTTACTTGTATCTAAAAATATTCATCGTTCATCGTTAAATCAAGTTTTGTCTTAATATATTGCCTTGCTAAATACAGATTGCTTTTGATTTTCTTTGCGGATAATCCGGTAATAACTTCTACTTCGTCAGATTCCAAACCTTCAATATCTCTTAATATAAAAATAATCTTCTGCTTGGGCGTAAGCTCTTGTGTAAATCGGCTGATGAGTTCTCTAAGCTCTTGGTTGATAAGATTTTTTTCTATATTATTTT
>JAVBQU010000019.1:0-8204 GCA_031548675.1 Bacteroidales bacterium | reverse complement strand
AAATATTTTTATTATAAATAGCCTTGCTTTTATGTACACATACATAAACTTAATTTGCTTCATAAAAAAAGAGACTGCATCAAACAATATATTGAGCAGTCTCTTTAAAATCAAAGCAAGTATAAAAAATTAGGCTCCGATAAATGCTTTATACGCATCTGCATCCATAAGGTCATTTACCTCTGCCGGATTGCTTATTTTCACTTTTACAATCCAACCTGTATTGTAAGGATCTTTATTGATTGCATCAGGTGTACTTTCTAACGAATCATTAAATTCGATAATTTCACCACTTACCGGTAACATAAGGTCTGAAACTGTTTTTACAGCTTCGATGCTTCCGAAAACTTCATTTTTTGCGAAAGTTTCGCCTACAGAAGTAACATCAACAAAAACGATGTCGCCTAATTCGTGTTGTGCAAAATCAGTAATACCTATTACTGCTATTTCGCCTTCTACTCTTAACCATTCATGGTCATGCGAGTATTTTAAATTTGCTGGAATATTCATTATTTACTTTATTATTTAGGGGTTAAACTGTCATTATTTCTTTTTCTTTATCTGCTAAAACTTTATCAACCGTATCGATATACTTATTGGTTGCATCTTGGATTTCTTTTTCCAATTGCTTGATTTCATCTTCTGGTATATTATTGGCTTTTTCCAATTTCTTGGCTTCTTCGTTGGCATTACGTCTTACATTGCGAATGTGGACTTTAGCTGCCTCTGCTTCTGCTCTGGCTGTTTTTACCAATTCCTTACGGCGGTCTTCTGTCAGCGGCGGAACCATAATACGAAGGGAATCAACGTTATTTTGCGGGTTAAATCCCAAATTAGCAGCTTGAATGGCTTTATCTATAACGCTCAACATATTTTTTTCCCAAGGTTGTACAATAATTTGGCGAGGATCGGGTACGCTGATATTTGCAACTTGCCCAAGCGGAGTCATTGTGCCATAATAATCTACTTTTAAACCTTCCAACATTTGTGGTGAAGCTTTTCCTGCACGAATTTTATGTAATTCTTTTTCAAAATGATTAACTGCACCTTGCATGTGTTCTTTAGCTTCTTCCAAGCACAACTTACTTTCGTCTGTCATATTAAAGTGTATTTTTTAATTGTACAAAGTTAGAAAAAATACTTAATTCTATCCAAGACAAAAAAAATATTATTTTTTATTTTTTATTTCTCTATCAAAAAAATTACTGTACCTTTACTTCTTCAAAAAGCAAGGTAATTTTTTTAAAATGTATTTCAAAGATCAAGTAGTTATCATCACAGGTTCTTCATCGGGAATAGGCAAATCATTGGCATATGTTTTTGCAGAAGCCAAAGCTCAAATAGTGCTGGCAGCCAGAAACAAGGAAAAATTGGATAACATTGCCGAAGATTTAAAAAAACAATTCCAAGTAAACATATTGGTTGTAGCTACAGATGTTTCCATCGAGGCGGATTGTCAAAATTTAATTGAGCAGACTATAAAGGTATTCGGAAAAATAGACATTTTAATTAATAATGCAGGGGTTTCGATGCGTGCACTGTTTGAAGAATTGGATTTAAGCGTGATTCGTCGTTTGATGGATGTAAATTTTTGGGGAACCGTTTACTGTTCGAAATATGCAATACCCCATTTATTAGAAAGTAAAGGTTCTTTAGTTGGAATTTCATCCATAGCCGGTTACCGCGGGCTTCCTGCTCGTTCGGGATATTCGGCATCAAAATTTGCAGTGCAGGGATTTTTGGAAGTGGTTAGGGTAGAAACCTTAAAAAGGGGTTTACATGTTTTGATAGCCTGCCCCGGCTTTACCCATTCCAACATCCGTAATACGGCTTTGATAAAAGATGGTTCGGCACAAGGAGAATCGCCTCGGGACGAAAATAAAATGATGTCGTCCGACGAAGTAGCCCGCCGGATTCTGAAAGCCATCCGAAAAAGAAAACGGATGATTATTATGACTTGCTTAGGCAAAGCAACCGTATTTTTTAATAAGATTTTCCCTAAGTGGATGGATAAAATGACTTACAGAACCATGGCAAAGGAGCCTAATTCGCCTTTGAAGTAAAGTAAAAAAATCTTGAAACCTGAAATTAATAATTTATGCTTATGAAAAAGATTAATATCAAATTGAACGAAGGACTTGATGAATTAAAATTTGGATGTTCTATTGATGAAGCTATTAAATTATGGGGAGAACCCGATGAAATAGAAAATTTGAATTTTGATGAGGATTGCAACACGACCGTATTGATTTACGATAATTATGGTTGTGCTTTGTATTTTGAAGAATCAGACCAATTTTTACTTTCTTGTATTGAGATAGAAAATGAAGATGCTGTTTTGTTCGACGAAAGAATCTTTACATTCGATCAAAAAGAGATTATAGAAATGATGAAAAAACATGGGTATACTGATTTAGAAGAGGATCAGGAAACTTGGGGGGAAAATCGTATTTCGTATGAAAAAAGTATGATCGATTTCTTTTTTCAGGATCGCGATTTAATTTCAGTTACTTGGGGAGTGATTATATAAAAAAATTTAGAGAGGTAGAGATTATATAATCTCTACCTCTCTAAATTTTTATGTTTTTACAGCACTTTGTGAAACACTGTGCTGCTCGCTTGGGCAGTAGGCATAATAACCAAATCATTAATATTTACATGCGGAGGTAGACTTGCTGTAAAATAAATTACATTTGCAACGTCATCAGGGTGTAATGGTTCAAATCCTTTATATACATTATCTGCCCGTTCTTGGTCTCCTTTAAAACGAACCAATGAAAATTCTGTTTCTATCGCTCCGGGAGCTATTTGAGAAACCTTAATATTTGAAGTTACCAAATCTATACGCATGGTTTTAGTAAGTGCATCTACTGCAAATTTGGTAGCACAATATACATTTCCATTTGCATAAGCTTCTTTACCTGCAATAGAGCCTACATTAATAATATGTCCTTTTTTACGGGCAACCATCCATGGGCTTATGGTTCGCGTTACATAAAGCAAACCTTTTACATTTGTATCTATCATCCGTTCCCAATCCTCATATACACCCTCGTGGATAGGATTCAAACCGACTGCCAAGCCTGCATTATTAACTAAAACATCAATGCTTTTCCATTTTGGATCTAAGTTATTCAATGCTTTCTCTACTTCATCCCTGTTACGTACATCAAAACAAAGAGGCATTACACTTATCTGATAACTGTCCGCCAATTCTTTAGCCAACGCTTCTAAACGTTCGCGGCGACGACCTGTAATAATTAGATTAAATTTATTTTCTGCAAATTTTATAGCTGTTGATTTACCAATACCTGCTGTTGCTCCGGTAATACATGCAATAGGAGAATTCATAATATGTTTTTTAAAAGAATAAAGCACAAAAGTACAATTTTTTAATGATTTCAGTATGCTATTAGAATATATTTTAGGATTATAAATTAATAAACAAATTTCATATTTTCATTAACAATAAATTGTATCTTTGCAAAGATGGAATCTAAAATTATAAATTTTCCACTTTCTAAAACTAATCATCTATTTGAATGTTTTTATGTAGATGTAAAATACAGGATATACGTTATATATATTAAAAACAAATTATTATGAGCCAGATTTTAAATTTAGAGCCTAAAGCTGTATGGAAAAATTTCCATAGCTTAACCCAAATCCCGCGTCCTTCAAAAAAGGAAGCGAAAATCATCGAATTTATGATCAACTTTGCTAAAGAGCATAACTTGGAATGCATAAAAGATGAAGTTGGCAATGTTATTATCCGTAAACCGGCAACACCGGGCATGGAACAGCGAAAAGGGATAGTGCTGCAGGCACACTTAGATATGGTTCCTCAAAAAAACAGCGATAAGGTTCATGATTTTGAAAAAGACCCTATAGAAACCGTAATTAAAGGCGAATGGGTATATGCTAATGGCACTACATTAGGAGCTGACAACGGAATCGGCGTAGCAGCTGCGATGAGCGTGTTAGAGTCAAAAACTTTGGTACACGGACCCATTGAAGCACTTTTTACCATTGATGAGGAAACCGGAATGACGGGTGCTTTCGGATTAAAAGCCGGCATTTTGAAAGGAGACATTTTACTGAATTTGGATTCGGAAGACGAAGGTGAATTATATGTAGGTTGTGCCGGAGGTATGGACGCTACTGCAACCTTTACTTATACCCCCGAAACAGTTCCTGCGAATACGACCGCTTATAAAATCAGCGTAGTGGGATTGAAAGGCGGACATTCAGGAATGGATATAATTTTGGGAAGAGGAAATTCTAATAAAATTATGTTCCGTTATTTAAAAGCTATTGAAACTTATGGTATTCGTTTAGCTTCTATCGACGGAGGAAGTTTACGTAACGCTATTCCGCGCGAAGCGTTTGCTGTGGTTGTAATTCCTAATGAAAACAAACAAAAAATAGTTGACGAACTCAATAGCCTTTGTGCTATCGTAGCTAAAGAATTATCGGCAGTAGAACCCGATTTCAAAATGACCTGCGAACCAACCACCATGCCCGCAACTGTATTTGACATAAAAACACAAAAGAATTTGGTTAATGCCATTTATGGCTGTCCTAACGGCGTAATCCGCATGAGCGATTCTATGCCGGGATTGGTTGAAACATCAACTAATTTAGCAATTGTAAAATCTAATGCTAACACTATTATGGCGGCTTGTTTAATGCGTTCTTCGGTAGATAGTGCTAAAGATGATTTGGCAAATATGATTGGCAGTGTTATGGAGTTAGCCGGAGCTAAATGCGAATTTACAGGAGCTTATCCGGGTTGGAAACCCAATATGGAATCTCCGATTCTGAAAACTATGCAAGAAACCTATCAAAGAATGTATAATAAAGTACCCGAAGTAAAAGCCATACATGCCGGTTTGGAATGTGGTTTGCTAGGTGGTGTTTATCCTAACTGGGATATGATTTCTTTTGGACCTACCATTCGTTCTCCCCACTCTCCCGATGAAAGAGTAATGATTAGTACTGTAGGAAAATTCTGGGATTTCCTGGTTGAAACTTTAAAAAATGTACCTGTAAAATAGGAATAAAATTTTCAAAATACCATCCCCATCAATATAACTTAGATATTGATGGGGTCTTTTTTGAGCCCTATTTCTGTTTTAGATTGGGAGTAAATATTAAGCAATTGGATTTTACAGGCTAAAAAATCTTTTCTAAAAGTTTGCTCATTCAAAAAAGAATATCTAACTTTGCAAACCTTTTCAAAGGTTAAATTTCGATTAAAGAAACACATAGAATCAATGAACACATTAAGTTACAGAACAGTATCGGCTAAAAAAGAAACCGTTCAACACGACTGGATTTTGATTGATGCAGAGAACGAAGTAGTAGGTCGCTTAGCATCTAAAGTTGCGACCGTATTAAGAGGAAAACATAAACCATGTTACACTCCTCACGTAGATTGCGGAGATCATGTAATCATCATCAATGCAGATAAAGTTCGTTTGACCGGTAAAAAAATGACAGATAAAGAATATGTCCGCCATACTGGTTATCCGGGAGGACAACGTTTTGCAACTCCGAGAGAATTGCTCAGACGCAAACCTATTGCTATTATCGAACACGCTGTAAAAGGCATGCTTCCTAAAACCAAATTAGGCAGCGAGCTTTACAGAAAATTACATGTTTATGCCGGAACAGAACATAAACATGAAGCTCAAAAACCCAAACAAGTAAGTTTAACCTCATTAAAATAAAAAACTAAGGAATGGAAGTAATTAACACAATCGGAAGAAGAAAAACCGCTGTTGCCCGTATCTATATGCGTCGTGGAACCGGCAATATTGTAGTTAATAATAGAGATTATAAAGAGTATTTTCCGACATCTCCATTGCAATACATAGTACGTCAAGCTTTCGAAACTGTAGGACAAGCCGAAGCTTGGGACATTAAAGCTAATCTTACCGGCGGTGGTATTACCGGACAAGCAGAAGCTTTGCGTATGGCTATTGCTAGAGCTTTGTGTAACGATAATGCTGAAAACAGACCTGCTTTAAAAGTAAAAGGACTTCTTCGTCGTGACCCACGTATGGTAGAACGTAAGAAACCCGGTCAAAAGAAAGCTCGTAAGAGATTCCAATTCAGCAAACGTTAACAGCCGGATACAAAAATATTGTTTAGTATCTAAACTGCAAAGACTTCCTTTATGGAACTACTTTGCAGTTGCTTTTAGTATAGGAAAGTAAACAAATTTAAAAATAAAAACATGTCAAAAAAAGTAACCTTCGAACAACTTTTAGATTCAGGTGCACACTTTGGTCACTTGAGAAGAAAATGGAATCCTAAAATGGCTCCATACATTTTTATGGAACGCAACGGGATCCATATTATTGATTTATACAAAACTGTTGCTAAAATGGATGAAGCAGCAGAAGCTATTAAACAAATAGCAAAATCCGGCAGAAAAATTCTTTTTGTAGCTACTAAAAAACAAGCTAAAGAAATTGTAGCCGAACAAGTAAAAAGAGTAGGTATGCCTTACGTTACCGAGCGTTGGCCCGGAGGTATGTTAACCAACTTTGTTACTATCCGTAAATCGGTAAAGAAAATGACGTCATTAGACAAATTGATAAATGACAAAGACTTTACCAATATATCTAAAAGAGAAAGATTACAAATCGGACGTGAAAAAGCAAAATTAGAAAAGAACTTAGGCAGTATATCAGATTTAGGTCGTTTGCCATCAGCTCTTTTCATTGTTGATATAAACAAAGAACACATTGCAGTTGCAGAAGCAAAACGTTTGAATATTCCTACTTTTGCTATTGTTGATACCAATTGTGACCCAGAAACAGTTACTTTCCCTATCCCTGCAAATGATGATGCATCAAAATCTATCAACCTAATCGTAGGTGCTATGGTAGATGCCATCGAAGAAGGATTGAACGAACGCAAATTAGACAAAGATCGTAGAAAAGACGAAGAAGGAGACGAGGATATTGTAGACGATAACGATACTTTGGATATTGAAGAAGATGAAATAGAAGAAGCAAAATCTGCTGACGGAAAAAGAATAAGAAAAAGAGTAGGAGAATCTTCTGACGAAGAAAATTCAGACGCAAAAAAAGCTCCGGTAAAGAAAAAAGCTCCTATAAAAAAATAATTATTGAATAATAAATTTTAAGATATAGATTACATGGCAAATATAACAGCTGCTGATGTTAATAAACTAAGGCAAATGACCGGTGCCGGCATGATGGATTGCAAAAATGCTTTGGCTGAAAATGGAGGCGATTTTGAAAAAGCAATTGACTTTTTGAGAAAAAAAGGTCAAAAATTAGCTGCTAAAAGAGCTGACCGAGATGCCAACGAAGGTGTTGTGGTTTCTAAAGTTTCTGCTGATGCAAAATTCGGAGCAATTATCATGTTGAATTGCGAAACAGATTTCGTAGCAAAAAATGAAGATTTTATTGCTTATGCAAAATCAATTTTAGATTTAGCAATTACTAAAAAACCAGCTTCCCTAGAGGACTTATTAAGCCTAGAACTTAATGGTGTAAAAGTGGAAACTACCATTGCAGAACAAGTTGGAAAAATTGGTGAAAAAATTACTTTGGCTCACTACGAATTTTTTACAAGTGAATATGCTATGGCATATATCCACAACGGAAATCGTTTAGCTACAATCGTAGGATTCAATAAAGTTTGCAGCGAAACTCTTGCTAAAGATATTGCTATGCAAATAGCATCAATGGCTCCTGTTGCTATTGATAAAGAAGGTGTTCCTGCTGAGTTTATTGAAAAAGAATTAGAAATCTACAGAGATTTGATTCGTCAAGAAGGAAAACCTGAAAACATGGTTGAGCAAATTGCACAAGGTAAATTGAATAAATTCTTCAAGGATAGTACTTTGTTAAGTCAAGATTTCATCAAAGACGGAAAGAAATCAGTATCTCAATATATTACTGAAAACGATAAAGAATTAAAAGTTACCGTTTTCAAACGTATGATGTTAGGAGCATAAAAATTCATAATAATAAAGTAGAAAAGGCGGGCTTAGGTTCGCCTTTTTTGTATCTATTATCCTAATCTAATACATAATTCTCCGAAGAAAACCACTAGGAAAATAAGGGCTATTTGTAAAGAATTGCCATTAAAAAATAGAAGTTTAGCAAAAAAACAAATAATCTGAAATAATTGTGTACCTTTGTACCCTAAATAATAGAGTT
>JAVBQU010000047.1:0-11202 GCA_031548675.1 Bacteroidales bacterium | reverse complement strand
ATGTTTTATGTAAAAATGAAGTTGGAGAATTATCACTGGCTGCTAAAGCTGTAGAACCTATTAGCGGACGCACAATGGAAGTTTATACCACACAACCCGGTGTACAGCTTTATACAGGAAACTGGCTTTCGGGCTTCGTAGGAAAACATGGAGTTTGTTATCCCGAACGCAGTGCTTTTTGTTTAGAAACTCAAAATTTCCCCGATAGTCCGAATAAAGCCTATTTTCCTTCGACTATTCTCAGAGCAGGAGAGATATATCAAGAAACTTGTATTTATAAATTTGGAATTGAATAATTTGCAGAGATATAAAAATTGATAAATAGAATACTGTTGATTACAAGACTTAAATAACGTGTACGCAAAAGTGCCATTTCGAGTACATGAAGTTTATCATAGATAATGATATGTTGTTTGCATATAATATATTTATAAACATAAAGAATAAAAGCCATGAACCAAGAATTTAATTTGAATAAAATAGCAGAAACAGGGAATACTTATTTTTCGCCCGGACGTGTAAATTTGATAGGCGAGCATACCGATTATAATGGAGGTTTTGTGCTTCCCGGAGCTATAGATAAAGGGATAACAGCTGTTATTTTGCCTAATGGGACTGATAAAATTCGTGTGTTTTCGAAGGATTACAACGAACAAGCCGAGTTTGGCATGAACGAAAGTGATAAACCTTCGCAAGGCTGGGCAAAATATATTTTTGGTGTGGTTCGTGAAATTATGAAACGGGGTAAAACCGTTCCCGGATTCGATTCTTATGTCTCGGGCGATGTACCTCTCGGAGCAGGTCTGTCTTCCTCTGCTGCTTTAGAAAGTACGTATGCTTTCGGATTGAATGATATTTTCAATTTGGGAATTGATAAATTTGAGTTAGCCAAAATAGGACAGGCTACCGAGCATAATTATGTGGGCGTAAAATGCGGTATTATGGATCAATTTGCTTCAATTTTTGGCAAAGAAGGACATTTGATTCGGTTAGACTGCCGTTCGCTGGAGTATGAATATATTCCGTTTCATCCCAAAGGGTATAAGGTAGTTTTGATTGATTCGGTAATTAAGCACGAATTGGTAGGTTCACCTTACAACCGCCGCCGCGAGTCGTGCGAAAGAGCAGCAGAAGCCATCCGTAAACGCCATTCCGAAGTAGAGTTTTTACGCGATGCAGATATGAATATGCTGGCAGAAGTGAAAAACGAAATCAGTGCCGAAGATTATATGCGTGCAGAATATGTAATCGGTGAAGTACAGCGTTTGCTCGATGCTTGCGAAGCCTTACAAAAAGATGATTTCGAAACAGTAGGGAAAAAAATGTACGAAACGCATCACGGCATGAGCAAATTGTATGAAGTAAGCTGCGAAGAATTAGATTTTCTGAACGATTTGGCAAAAGAATGCGGTGTTACCGGTTCGCGCGTAATGGGCGGAGGCTTTGGCGGATGCACTATTAATGTAGTAAAAGAAAATCTATATGAATCTTTTATCCAAGCCGTTAAAACCAAATATCCGGCAAAATTTGGTGTAGATGCTAAAATTTATGATGTGGTAGTAAGCGACGGAGCCAGAAGAATTAAATAATCCTCTATCGATTTTTAAATAAAAATATATTGAAAAAAATAATCATCATAAACGGACCAAACCTAAATCTTTTAGGGAAACGCGAGCCGGAAATATATGGTAGTTTAAGCTTTGAAGAGTTTTTTAAGAATCTACAGAATGAATTTCAGAATGTAGAATTGTTCTATTATCAAAGCAATGTAGAAGGCGAAATCATCAACAAACTGCATGAAACAGGTTTTACATTTGACGGAATTATCTTGAATGCCGGAGGGTATTCACATACTTCGGTATCTATTGCCGATGCGGTGAAATCCATACAAACACCAGTAGTAGAAGTTCATATTTCCAACCTTTTTGCCCGTGAAGCATTCCGCCATACCTCATTAATTGCTCCAAATTGCAAAGGAAGCATTATCGGAATGGGATTACAGGGATATAAACTGGCAATAATGAGCTTTTTATAAATCAATTTAGTTAATATAATTTTTAATATCTAAATCCATGAGAAAGATTTATTTGATTTTAATACAGGTAATTACACTTATCTTATTTGGACTTTTTTATTCATGCAGTAATAATACTTCAACAAATAGAGATTCATATCAAGAAAAAGTTCTAAGTGTGGAAGAGATTGAACGCTTAAAACCAACAGATTTTTTAATGGTCTCTGCAACATATAATGAAAATTTTTGGGGAGATAAAATAAAAATACATGGAGTAATAAAGAATTTAGCAACAGTTGCAACCTATAAGGATGCTATTATTGATGTAATTTATTATACAAAAACAAATACTGAATTAAGACATCAAAGTTATACTATTTATGAATTTTTTCCTCCTCATTCAGAAGTTAAATTTGAATTGAAAGCAGAAAATTATGCAAATGTAGGTAAGGTAAAATTCAAAATATTACAAGCGGCAACTAATTAATATAGAAAAATTATTTAATATAATGTTTGAAGAAAAACAACAACGTACCGAATTAGATTTGATGGGTGAATTTGGTTTAATAGACCACTTAACCCAAGATGTAAAAATATACCACCCTGAACAAACGCTGAAAGGCATAGGCGACGATGCCGCCGTATTAGCGTATGAAAAAGATAAAAAACTTTTAGTTACTACCGATATTTTGGTAGAAGGTGTGCATTTCGACTTAACCTATACTCCTTTAAAGCATTTGGGTTATAAAGCTTGTGCAGTCAATATTTCGGATATTGCAGCTATGAATGGAACGCCCAAACAGTTAACCGTAAGTATTGCAATTTCCAATCGATTTTCGGTAGAGGCTTTAGAAGAATTGTATGTCGGAATGAAATTAGCCTGCGACCGCTATAAGGTAGATTTAGTAGGCGGAGACACGACCTCGAGCAAATCGGGACTTTTTATTTCTATTACAGCTTTGGGCGAGGCAAAACAAGAAGATATTACCTATCGCAACGGAGCAAAAGAACATGATTTAATTTGTGTTTCGGGCGATTTGGGAGCAGCCTACATGGGTTTGTTGGTTTTAGAAAGAGAAAAACAAGTATTTCTTGCCAATCCTAATATGCAGCCAGAGCTGCAAGGCAACGATTATATTATTGAGCGTATTCTCAAACCAGAACCCCGAACCGATATTGTGCAGATGCTCAAAGATTATGATATAAAACCTACCGCTATGATTGATATTTCGGATGGCTTGGCTTCCGAAATTATGCATATCTGCAAAGATTCAAATGTTGGATGCTGTATTTACGAAGATAAGATTCCGATTGATCCGGCAACTTCTATGACTGCCGAAACATTTGATATACAGCCTACCGTAGCAGCTATGAATGGGGGAGAGGATTATGAACTTTTGTTTACTATCGACCAAAAAGATTATGATAAAATCAAGGATTTGGGACATGTAAGCATTATCGGGCATATTACCGAAGCTAATTTGGGTATGTTTCTCATGCCTCGAAATGGAAGTCCGGTTCCTATTCAGGCACAGGGTTGGGATAGTTTTAGATAATTTAGACTAATTGCAACCAACAGATATTTTTTAAATAAGAAAGTTGAGACCTCACAAGTTTTAAATAGATTCAACTATTTTGAGTCTATAAATGGGATTAGGTAAAATCGGATTAAGGTGTTTATAACAATTAAATAATAGATGAAATTTCTAAATCTAAATAGAATCTTTCTTTTCATTTTTCTTTGTTTCACATGTTCTGTTTGGGCATTTAAAAATAATGAAGAATTTCCGCAGCCTTTAACATTACAGCAGGTACGGAATTTAGAGTTTTTTGCCAAAATCTATGGTAGTGTCCGCTATTTTTATCCCAGCAAAGCTGCTCTTGAAACAGATTGGGATAAATTTTCTATTTATGGTATCCAAAAAGTTTGGCATTGCCAAAACGACCAAGAATTAATTGCTCAAATCAATGAATTATTTCTCCCATTATGTAGTAAACTAAAAATAAATTCGAAATATCCCGATTTTGAAGTTATTACTAATAGCACAAAATACAAAGTTTGGGAACATTATGGAAACGGAAACCCTGCTATGAAAATACCACTACTTTACAATCCGTACCATTCCAAAGTAAAATCTTTAAAAAAAGGAGATAGTATTTATTATTACACAGACAAAGTTGATAATAATTTATATTTTTCGATACCTACTGCATCGGATGAACATACGATACATGCTGATTTTAAAACTTTAGAGCAGCATTTTGATAGTGTTTCTACAAATAAGATGGATGTAAAAGAGCAAAAAATCACTATTAATGTAGATAAACATGCCTATCAATTGGCATCTATTATACAGGTATGGAACAACATGTTCTTTTTCTTTCCATATAAAGATTTATTGAATTTAGATTGGAATAAATATTTACAAAAAAGCTTGAACGAAACAGTTCTAACATCAAATTATAGGGATTTTTATTTTGTTTTTTGCAAAATGTTGTCCCAACTCAATGATGGACATATTAATGCTCCTTTAGCAATTGCTCAATCGTATGGTTTGTATGCAAGGCAAAATTTTACTCATCCTTTCAGATTAATAGCCCAAATTTTTATTGATGATAAAAATGTGGTACTTATTGATGGTGATTCATTGGTATTGTCACAGATTCCCAAAGGAGCAATTATTGATAGCATTAATCATGTATCGGGCTGTGCGTGGGTAGAACAGCAAATGGAATATATGTCGGGAAGCAAGCAACGGAAATATTATTTACTGCAACGAGATTTATTCCAATCCTATACCGATTCCGTTTTTCAAATCAGCTATACTTTTTCAGGAATACAAAATCAGGTAACTTTAACAGCCCAAAGACAAAGAATGGGTTATTATTCAACCAATACAAAGCCTGTATTACAGGAACAAACTCATGGTATTTATTCTTTAAATTTAGGGAGTCTTGAAGTATCGAATAAAACCATTAAAAACGCATTGAATGAACTTCATAAAAATAAAGACTTAAAAGGAATTATTGTTGATTTCAGGTCTCCACGATATATGAATTATAAATTTCTTCAACATTTTACATCTACCGATATTTATTGTACCGACCTTAATGTAGTGGTGAAAACTTCTCCTGACCGATTTAGATATGATACTGAACGTTGGAAAGTTAAAGGGAATAAAAATGCATTTAAAGTACCCGTTGTTTTTCTGATAGATGCTTCGATACAAAGTTATGGCGAAACACTTATTGAAATGGTTGATTATTACAAATTAGCCAAAACAGTAGGCACAAATACTTCGGGTGCAAATGGAGATGTGGCAAAATTTTATACTCCTGTATTTAATATTTATTATTACACAGGTATGCGCGTAGATAAGCACGATGGAACTCCTTTTTTTGGAACAGGAATAGCTCCCAATTATCCTGTTCCGGTAACCGCACAAGAGATATTGAATGGAGTTGATTCTCAAATGCAAAAAGCCCTTGAAGTTATTAATCAATCGAATATTAAATAAGACAAATAATTCACTTTATTAAACTATCATGCACAGATTCATCATATTTATTGCTATTTTATTAGGACTTCTTTTTGCCGTTAATTTATACCTTTATACACGTACCTGCCAAACCTTTGTTTTAAGTGGAACAGGGAAGCTCATCTTAGGCATAGTACTCGGATTTTTAGCCATATCTTATATTCTTGCCCAAGTGTTTCAAGCACATCTGCCTTTTTCGGTTACAGCCGCTTTACAGCTTATAGGTTCTACTTGGCTTATGGTTTTGCTTTACGGATTAATGGCAGCTGCATTGTTCGATTTCTTGCGATTGCTCAATCATTTTTTCCATATTTTTCCCGCTTTTGTTACAGCCCACTATGCAATGGCAAAAGTGCTTGCATATATCGGGGTTGTAAGTACGATTACCATCCTTTTTGTTATCGGCAATGTTCGTTTCAATCATCCGGTAACTACTAATTTAACGATTGATCTTTCAGATAAATATAAACAAGGAAAAGAAATCAATATCGTTGCGGTAAGTGACCTGCACTTGGGCTACACGGTTCGGACTAAACATTTGGAAAGGTTTGTACATGAAATTAATAATCTGCACCCCGATATAATATTGATGGCAGGAGATGTGGTGGATAACAGCCCTAAGCCTATAATTATGCAGAATATGCAGGAGCTATTAAAAAAACTTCAGGCTCCTATGGGTATTTATGCCTGTACGGGAAATCACGAATATATAGGCGATGCAGAAACTTCTTGTAAATATTTGCAGCAAGCCGGCATTCACGAGCTTCGCGATACGGAAGTTTTAGTAAACAATAGTTTTTATCTTGCAGGAAGGGAAGATATAAGTTCTAGGCATAGTAAGAAATTAGCCGATATTTTAGTTTCCCGTCAAAAAGAGTTCCCGATTATTGTACTCGACCATCAACCTTCCAGAATTAATGAATCAGTTGCGAATCAAGTTGATTTACATATTTCGGGACATACGCACGGGGGACAAATTTTTCCTATTACATTAATTACCCGAAAAATTTATGAAATAGCTTACGGCTATAAACAGAAAGAAAATACACATATATATGTAAGTTCCGGTTTGGGCATTTGGGGACCTCAAATCCGTTTGGGTTCGGTTTCGGAAATTGTAAATATTAAATTGAAGTGGTAAAAGCCTATTTATTTCTGGCTGGCGGTATCTTCTAAAAGTTGGTATTTTTTCCGTTTGGTAAATAATTCCTGAAGCGAATTAAACTCGCGGCGGTAACTCAACCCGATACCTTGCGTGTAAGGGGTGCTTATTTTTGTAAAATCATTGGCATTGGAACGGTTAAAAGCCTTGAACGATAAATCTTGGGTAAGCCTTACATTTACATTTACATCGCCTAAATAATAACTTGCATTCTGAGCTTGCTGCTGCATGGCGGCATCATTTCCTCCCCATCCGAAATTTCCATCTATGGTAATTCTATCATTCCAGATTGATTTCGAAACAACAACATCAAGCTGCTGATTCGTTTGTTCATCTCCACTCGAATAATTTAACCCCACGTTCATGTGCAGTAAATTCGACAATATACCGCTAAATTGGTTGGTAACAGCCTCAATAGCAGATGCACCCATGGTAGAAGTAAAATTTTGATTGTTAGAAGCTGCATCCTGAGCCATAAAACTATTGAAAATCAACAAGGAAAAAGTTTGTTGTGTTATTTCCTTTTCATTATTCTTATCCAGAACGCTATAAACCAAATCTTTGGTTTGCTGGCTGGCATTCGGCAAATCTATATCGAATTGTATTAAAGGGGTAAAAATTTTATCTTTCAACATAATAATACTGTATACCAGCATATTTTTATGTGCGATTCCGTAAGCTTCCTGACTTTCGGTAGATGAAAATAAAGGAGCCAATGTGGTATTAGTTTGGTAAATTGCTTTTACATCCCATGTTCCGGTATACGGGTCGCCTGTCCAGCTTAGCTTACTGCCCTTATCTATCCGGAATTTTTTATCAATCATCGGCAGACCTTCGAGCCGCATTCTCATGTGGTAATTACCATTATCAATTACATAATCACCGAAAATCTGCATGTCGCCATCTTGGTTTACATTAATTTGCAGATTCCCATCTCCGTTTGCTTTAATGTAGCTGTTAATGGGGTTACTTGCAATATTCATATTAACGTTTGCATTTTCATTAATATCCAATGCCATTTTAATATTCATTTTAGATGTTGAAACAAGGCGGGGCTTGGTTTCTATTTTCAATTTTTCGTCATGTTGCACAAAAGTAATGAAATCGTTTTCGCTTACACTGGTTTTATCATTAAAAACCAAATTGAAATTAGTTCCTTTTTCTGTCCGCAGCGACATATCCATCAAAATATCATCCACAGGACCTTCAATTTTAACAATGCCTGATACTACTGCCTGTCCGTAGTATGTATCATTATTTTCTTGTTTTGTATTGAGTGCCAGTAAATTTTGCGGACTAATTGTCAAATCCAATACAAAATTGTCAAAATTCTTATGCTTGATATAGCCATTGATGACAGCAGAATTTCCCTTAGGATCAAATACTTTAAACCCATTGAAATCAAAAGAATTGTCCGAAAAGGTAAGATTATTATCAAAAGTATAAATGGTATTCAGGTAATCCACTTTGAGTTTGCCTTTATCAATCCGGAGCATACCGTTCAATCTGGGTGCTTCCAACGAACCTGTAAAGGTAAGGTTTCCGCTTACCAAACCCTCTACTTCAGAGGTTATACTGCTTAACAAAGGAGCGATAGATTTTAATTTGAAATTTTTGAAACTGCCCTTGAAATCAATATTATTTTTCCGCTTATCTAAATAGTAATTGCCCTCTACCGAAAGCGGAATAGCAATATCTTGCCCTGTGGGTTGATAGGCTATCTGTACTTTCGAAAATAAAGCCTTGCCTCCCTCTGCCAAAGTGGTTTGCAGTTTGGCATCCCCTAACATTTCGCCGTTCAGATTAAAATTTTTGATAGTAAGATCAGCCACAAAATTGGGTGTAGAAAATAAATTATACACATTCATGCTGCCGTTAATTATCCCCTTTACCTTAAAATCGATTTGGGTAAATAAATAATCGAAAAGTCCTAGATTGCAATTATTAAACTTAACATAAATAGAATCATGGCTTGAATCGGTAGCCTTTCCGTTTATACTGAACGATTGATCTTTATGCTGAAAAGATAAATTATGAAAATCGATAACATTCGGTTCTATGCGGATCATGTTATCTTTGTTTACAATCCATTGATTATCCTGAATTGTAATCTTGGCATCATCAAAGCCGAGATTGAACCGATTGGTATCTTCAAATACGATAAATCCCTTGATGTCGGCTTCGCTATGATTTACCGAAAAAGTATCAGTCCATGTTATTTGGTAATGCGAATGGTTATTAATAGAAGAAGTTTTAGCTTTAAACGCATCTAATTGTACGCCGGAAGCTATCAGCTTTTCAGCACCCGTTTCAATTGCTAAGTTTTCAGATGTAGCTTCCCCATTCAAATACAAAGCATTAGCCTCTATGTTTTGGTAGCTTATGGTTCCGGCATTGGCAATAACCGAAAGATGTTTCTCATCAGAATTATAATTTCCCCGCACAGTGGTATTGACTCCGATTTTTAAATCGGGGATAAAAAATGAGGTAAGCTCTTCCGTATTCTTACATGCTAAATTGAATTCAAAAGTATGATGTAAAAGAGTGTTAGTATCAAAAGCAATAGGAGCCGTTTCGGGAGTTGAAAAAAATACAGGGAAATACATTCTGCCATACCGGTCGAAAACCGCGGGTAAATTCTCAAACAAGAAATTTCCTGTTATATTGAAAGTAAAAAAGTCGGATATTATATCCACCTGTCTGTAATTTTCGCTTAAAAAAGATGCCACAGCAGTTAATTTTTCTACATCCAGCTGCTTATCATTCCGTATAAACTTTGTGTTTTGTAAAGTAATATTTCCATAAAAATTATCGATTGTACTCCCTTCGCCTTTTGCCTGAATATCAGAAGCAAAAATCACATTCGTATCCGAAGTTATTTTAAGGGCAGAAAGGTTGGCATGGGCAATCTTAGCCGTAAAATCATAAGTAGGAACCGAATCTCTCAGGTTAATTAAGCCGTCGAAATCTAATTTTAATTTTCGATCCTCAACTACCAATTCTCCTGTTATTTCCTTATCCATAACTTTACCATCCACTACCAGACTATCATAAATATTTCCCAGCAAATCGATGCGGCTTACATTGCCTTTTACTGCCACTTTCATATCTTTCAGTTCCAAACCCGAACCTTGCACTGCGATAGAAGATGTTATTTTACCCAGAGTAGACTCAATTCCCAAAATCTTACCCGCATCAAAATCTATGGTTTGCAATAACCCTTGATACTCAAAAATTTTATGCGGAATATCCTGTTTCAAAGCAATATTGGTATTTACTTCTCCAACTTCAGTAATAATATCCAGTTCCGATTTAAAATTGCTGTAATACCCTATCAAATTCCCTGTTACCTTTACCCTGCCGAGCTTTGCCACATAAGAAGGAATACTTATCGTTTCAATACTGTCGGAAGGTAATCTGAATTTTCCGATATCATCAGGATTAATATCCAGATTCTGAATATTAAACGAAAAATGGGTATTATCAAAATCCGGTAAGCCTTTCATCCGGATATCGCCTTTAAAAACAGTAGATTCTCCATAATGCAGCACCATACCTTTTAATCTCAAATCGCTTACAGGACCTGTTACATCACCCGAAAGGCTGTTTACAATATTGTCCATCCCTTTCACAGCATCAGTCCAATACACGATATCCCGCATATCTACCTTGGTATCAGAATAGAAATGGGTATTAAACCGAACATTATCAATAAAATCACTGAACATGCTTAAGCTGTCATATTCCAGCGCAAAATTGATATGCAGGTAAGAATGGGGAGTTTCTATATGAGCTTCTTTTACACTCAGATGCTTATCATTAAATTCCGCTTTCCCTTGAAATTTATTCAATACAAAGCCCGAACGCTCTGTGAGACTGATATTCTTAATATCTGCCTGTAACGAACCTCCCGAAAATTCGACATTATCCATCAATATATCCGATTTCAGAAATTGCAGATTAGAAAAATCCGCATGACCATGAATCGTAGTATCCCAGCTATGACGGTCTTGGATAACGATATTGGCATCCCGAAATTCCAACCTGCCTACATGGGCGGTAAATGGCGAAGAAGAAGTAGAAGAAGTATCGCCCGACGAGAAATAATCTATCAAAAATTGCAGATTAGAAGTGCTGTCCGAAGCATAATCAATGTAATTGAAATCCGTTCCCGAAAGATAAAGACGCTTAACCTGAAGCGTTTTGGTTTTGATAGAAGCCATGGAAGCTACTGATACATCAATCTGATTAGATTTCAGCAAGTTGTTTCCATGCAGATCTTTTACTGTTATATTATGAATAGAAACACGATTAAAAAAGTGGATGCTGATAGAGCCTATACTGATTTCGGTATGCAGATCTTTCGATAAGCGGGCGGCTGCATACTGGGCAATATAAACCTGTACCACACCCAGATTGAGTATGGCAAAGCAGATAAACGGAAGTAGAAATAATACCAATCCGCTTATTTTTAATATCTTGAATAT
>JAVBQU010000016.1:0-11252 GCA_031548675.1 Bacteroidales bacterium | reverse complement strand
AACTCTGGGCAGTCCTTGCAGGATTTTATCAATCGTTTGGTTGAGGATAGCTGTATTAACATCCAGTTTTTTAAGCAGAAAAGGAATAGTGTTTTGGTCAACCATCAATATCCCTTTCAGCAGGTGGATATTTTCAATAGCCTGATTTTGGTTTCCCGAAGCTATTTCCTGTGCCTTTTGAATAGCTTCCTGCGATTTGATTGTAAATTTTGTAAAGTCCATATTGTATTGTTAATTGATTACAAATCTGTAAATAGATTGCTCTATTCTGAATCCGTTTTACGCCATTCATAAAAACGGAATGGCATGTGTTATCATAATACATCAAAACTCAAACCAAGATGTACAAATTTGAATACTAAGACATTATGTCACACATCAACCCCCCAAATCTGTACTGAAAATGACAAACTGTCAGCATTATACATCCCCTGTATAATTAACCACAAGGCAGATAAAAGGTTCAGCATAGGTTGAGTTGTTGAAGTGTTGAGTTGTTGAAAGTTTGTAAGGTTTATAAAGTTCTCAGGTTTTATAATTAATTTCTCCGTTACGTGTTACCTGTCACCCGTAACTTGTCTACTCGTTCACTTGTATCTTATCAACTCGTCAACTATCTTGTATCTAACCTTGTTACCCATCACATGTTTTACCACATAGACACATAGGGTCACATAGGCTTACCTCTTACCTTGTCAACTCATAGTTCATAATTTATAGTTTATAATTCATAACTCATAATTCATAACTCATAATTCATAACTCATAACTTTTTACCTATCTTTGCACAACATCTAAATATCTGAGACTATGAATTTGATTGTAGCTATTGCCCAAAATTATGCTATCGGAAACGGTAACGACCTGCTTTGGCATTTATCTGCCGACTTGAAACGTTTTAAAGCTTTAACCACTGGACATAGTGTAATTATGGGACGAAAAACCTTTGAATCTCTTCCCATACGCCCTTTGCCGAACCGTAAGAATATCATTATTACCCGTTCAGAAAACAGCCTTTTCGAAGGATGCGAAACAGCACATACATTAGAAGAAGCCCTACAGCTTTGTGCCGACGATTCTGATGCTTTTGTTATGGGCGGCGGCGAAATATATCGCCAATTCCTGCCCATAGTCGATACGCTTTATATAACATGGGTTTACCGCGATTTTGAAGCCGATACCTTTTTCCCCGAAATAGATTCGAATATATGGGAAGTTTGTGAGCAATCGGAACGTTTTACCGATGAAAAAACAGGCTTAGACTATGCTTTCTATACCTATAAACGAAAAACGTAAAACGTCAGGATTATCCCTTTAGCTTGTAAAAGCAAAAACATTGTCATTTCTGTAGACGTTTATCAATCTTTAAATGCCAGACGTATGAAAATAGTTTTGAAAATATCGATGTTAAGTCTTTATTTATGCTTATTTAATTCGGGAAATAAGAGCTTTGCCCAAATCGAAAAAGGTCGTCAAAAATACAGAACCTACAGCACCTATTATTTCAAGGGTTGCGGAGAAATGAGCAGAGAGGATTACCTCAAGGCAATACTATATTTTGACTCTGCAAGTGTAGTTTGCCCTTACTTTCATAAACCCTATTACGAAAATATCTTTTGCTATGCAAGGTTAAATAATTACCAAGCCGCCTATGATAATTGTGTAAAAATGACCATGACAGGAATAAGATTTCCAATTGCACACGATGTTTTAGGTGGATTTAAGGATTCGGATTTGTTTAAAAAGTTCCTGAAAGAAGAAGATTCTATATACAACTCTGCTATGCGGAGATATGATGCACAATATTGCAACAGACTTGCTCAAATCATTAATTTACGAGAATCTACTTGCCAATTACGCCCTATTAAAGGCGAAAAAGATACCAGTTCCTATTTTCATCAATTCGCTTTACTTTGTAAACAAAATGACTTTCCTACTCCTAATACTGTGGGTGTTGGACTTTATCGTGATGCAATTGGGATATGCGAAAACAGCATGATGTATGGCTATTCCGATTCTGAAGATTGGCAAATAGTTTTAGCTGGTTTCAATAAAGAGGTGGAGAGCTGCCAAGTAGAGCTGGATTTTATATATATGTTAGAAGATGTTTATTTATATGAGCAAGGGAAACCTGTTAAATATGGATTTTGGGCAACTTCTAAAATGTTTCCTGATATGAAATTCCCGTCCATATCAGAAATGAATAAAAACAGAAGAGAAGCCGGCTTTGCCGATTTTGAATTATATCTTGGCAGCATGGGCGAAGAAAAACTTGATAAGTTTATGAAAGAGCAGAAAACTGAACATTAAAAAATAGTATCTTTTTAAAAGCTTACCAAAATAAAAGTATAGCATAATTAAACTCTGAAAATTGTAGTTGTGTCTGCTGCATCGCTTTTGATTAAAGAGATGCAGCTTAAGCCGGAGAAAAACATTTCTCCGGCTTTTTTATTTAATTGAATAATTTCTTCTTAAAAATTTGGTCAATCAAAATATCCTTTCTATTTTTGTAGTGTATTAGTAAAGTAATACACTAAATCACTAAAACTTTGTTATATGATTAAAATCGAATCGCTTTGCTACAGCTACCGCCCGAAGAAATTGGTGCTGGATGGTATTTCAACCCAATTTGTACCGGGTGCAACGTACGGACTGCTTGGTAAAAACGGAAGTGGAAAATCGACTTTACTCCGTTGCCTTTGCGGTCTTCTCTATCCTACTAACGGCGAAATTGTAATAGAAAACTACCAACCGCAAAAACGCCAGCCCGATTTTTTAAATCAGATATTCTTTTTACCCGAAGAAATCTATCTTCCCAACATTCCTATTACTGCCTATATCCGTTCCAACCAATGGATGTACCCTAATTTTAATGCAGAAAATTTTAATCAACTGCTTGCAGAGTTTGATATCCCTCAAAATCAGAATTTACAGGAGATGAGCTACGGACAAAAGAAAAAGTTTCTGATAAGCTTTGCTCTGGCAAGCAATACCAAATATTTGTTTATGGACGAACCTACCAATGGTTTGGATATTATAAGCAAAAGCCTGTTTAGGAAAGTGATGGCAAATTATATGAATGATGAACGCTGTATTATCATCAGTACACACCAAATCAAAGATTTGGAACAACTAATTGATCACATTTCTATTTTGGAAGAAAATAAAATCATGTTCAACGAAAGTATTGAACGGATATCACAGCTTTTGCGATTCAGCATTGTTGAAGCAGATACCATTCCTGAGGATATTATTTATTCGGAAACGCTCTTTGCCAACCGTGTTGCTGTTAGCCATAATTCATCCGATACAGAAAGCATTGTTGATTTGGAATTGCTTTACAAAGCCGTACTTTTCAATCCGAATGCTATAAATGGACTTTTCGGCACTTTATAATTATTAATCGTAAAATTAAAATATATGAATCAAACATTTCAAATAAACCGTTTTTTACGTTTCTTAGGCAAAGAATTATATGAGCAACGCAAATTCTTAATCTATTCAACCATAGTTATATTATGTCTTTTATCTTTTATTTCATGGTTGATATTCTTTAATGCACGAATAGAGCCTAACACACTTGAGCATAAAATAGAATATTATGCGGATACCTATATAGGATTTTATCTTATTGGATTTTGTATAGTGGGAGGCATAATTCAAAGTATTGCTTTTTCTGATATTCATAAAAAAAAGAAAGGTACTTATTATCTGATGCAGCCTGTGAGTACGCTGGAAAAATTCTTTTCTAAAATATTCATTCATGTACTACTATTCTATGTTATTTATACGATTCTGTTTTTAGGTGTAAAATATTTTACAGATATGTTTATCATAAAGCTTCCTGTGCATATTCCTTTATTTCCTTTTCCTAATACTCTTCGTGTCCTATTTTATTTTGCAGTTATATTTATATTTCATGGAGTTTATTTAGCCGGTTCTGTTACTTTTCGAAAATTGAATACACTCATTTGTACGATACTACTAGGAATATTTTTGATAATAGGAAATTTCTTTTTAGGAGGCTTATCTCATTTTATCAGCCCTTATATGCAGAATATATTATTCATTGCCAATGGAAATATTGTTTATGCTAATACGGATGTTCCTAATGCTGCAAACTTAATTTATTATGCTGTAAATGTAGAAAATAATACGTTTACAGGTTTATTACGTATTATCGAATTATTCTCTATTTTTCCTTTGCTGTGGATATATACTTGGTTTAAATTTAAGGAAAAGCAAGTGTAGTTCAATTATGAATTATGAACTATAAACGATGAATTATGAATGATAAGAAGGAACACATTCTAGCGTTATGAACTTTATAAACATTTGAACCTGAAATTTTGAAATTTAAATTTAATATACAATGCAATTTATACAAAACGGACAACCGATATATTTGCAAATAGCCGATATGCTTTGCGAAAAGATTTTGCTCGACGAATGGGAAGTCGGCAAACGGATTCCTAGCGTAAGAGAACTGGCTGTGCAATTGGAAGTAAATCCGAACACTGTTGCTCGTACTTACGATTATTTGAAGCAGCTACAAATTATTCAAGACCAACGCGGCATTGGGTATTTTGTATGCGAAGATGCCAAAAATCAAGCACAAGCATGGTGCAAAAAACAATTTTTCGAAATGGAACTTCCTCCGGTGTTTCGAAAAGCTTTTATGCTCGGTATTTCGGAAAATGAATTTTTAACCCATTATCAAGATTTTATTAATCAACGAAATAATAAATAAATATATGAAAAACAGCACAAAAATACTGATTATCATAATCTCCATAATTGTTATATTGCCTATTGTTATTGCCTTTCATTGCAGACATAGAGTGCAAACCGGCGATTATGATCAAAAATTTGTTGTACGCCAAATGAGCATAATTCCTAATATTCATATTTTAGAACTAGAAGGAATTCCTGCAAATAAATTAATTGTTTTTGCCGATGGAAGCAGCAGAGATACTTTATGCTATTCCCATGAAAACAATTGGTGGATGTATGGTTTTAGTAATCAGGATTCCATTCCTTATTTTTCGTCTCAGAATGAAATTTTAAAAGTCGAAAACAAATTCAGATTTACCAAAGATACTTCTTTCATAAATAAAATTGCTAATGATATAAGTTATAGTTTTGGCGTCAAAAATTTGAATAAAATTCTAGTCAAACAAAGCCAGTTATACTTTTACAATTCGTCTAAAGATGGCTCTCCAAATATAAACATCGAAATTTCGGACAACGGGCAGTGTATTGTAGGCGAAATTAAGGAAATGTGGATTTTAAGCGATTTGAATAAAGCTATTCCTGATAGCAATATACTCCGTACCTACAAAAATATGGATATCAAGCTTAGTAATGGAGTATTTGAAATTAAAGATTATACTAATATTGATACTTTACGCATTCATGCAGCGGATGAAAAAGCCCGGATTCTATTGGGAAGTCACATAAAATTCAAACATATTGAAGGAGAACTCAAATCGATGTCTATCGTAAAAGGAGACTTTGAGAATATGGATTTATTTAAGGCAATATTGATTCCATAAAATCCTCTAGTTTAAATTTAGATTACATTATCCTCGTTCATCCTCGCAATAATGCGATTATAATTAGTATTTCTTTATGAAACAAAATATCTGCCTCAGAATTTTGCATTGCAAGTGTAAGATTCTGAGGCTGGTCTTTATAGATTATTTGGGCTAATAAAATAAAAACAGTACTTTTGCCAAACATTCCTTTCATTTTTCAAAAATTAAACCGATTATGATAAACATTACATCAATAAAATACATAGCTATAGTTATTTTATTGAATTGTTGTGGATTAATTGGTTATTCTCAAATTATAAAGGGAAAAATTACAGGAGAGAATTCGAAAATCTTACCTTTTGCCACCATTTACATTGTTGAAAAACAAAGCGGCATTGCCAGCAACGACGACGGCACTTATGCTATTCGCTTAGAAAAGGGCGATTATACCTTACGTTTTCAATATGTGGGCTATGAAACACAAACAAAGCATATTTCCATTTCTGAAAATCAGACTTTAAATATACAACTTAAACAGGCTACAACTCAACTTAAAGAGGTTACGGTTTTTGCCAATGCGGAAGATCCGGCTTATAATATTATACGGAAAGCGATGGCAAAAGCTCCTTATTATGCCAATCAACTGCCTACTTTTACTTCGAATGTGTATATAAAAGGGAATTTGAGAATAGATAAAGTTCCTAAATTATTCATGAAAGCAGATTCGCTAAACCAAAAACTGAATTCTGAAGCACCTGCTTTTAATGTAGGAGATATTTATACAAATGAGTCGGTAAACGAAATTATAAAAACAAAAGATACGATTAAACAGCGTGTTATATCTACAACAAATTCGTATCCGGAATCGCTGGAATCTATGGTAAGCGGCACTGATAGATTTTTGACTTTTAATATTTATACGATGTCGGCATCGCCAATAGCACGGACGGCTTTGGCTAACTATAAATTCAAATTGGAAAAATCGATAGAGGAAAACGGCATTACGATTCATCATATAAGTGTAATGCCTAAAACGGCAAATCCGGCTCTTTATTCGGGAACAATTGATATTATTGAAAGATTATGGTGTGTAAGTAGTTTCGATTTATCAGGAACTCTCAATTTGGGAATATTTGAAACGAATTATCAGTTGCAGCAGAATTTTGCTGAATTGGAATCTGAAGTTTATCAGCCTGTAAGCTATGTGCTGTTTAATAATTTCAAAATGTTTGGGTTTAAAATGTTTCTTGCCAGCGCGGCTTCTATCAAATATTTGTCTTATACAACTTATAATTCAACGAACTTAGAGAAAGATTCGGCTCAAGGAACAGATACTGCTAAATATGTTGTTTCTGAGAAATCAAAAAAACTATTGCAAGAGATTGAAACACTCTCGGCAAAAGAAAATCTTTCTAACAGGGAAGCTCTCAAAATTTTAAAACTCTTAGACCAAAAAGCTGAGGAGGATAAACGGAATAATTCGGCAGACAAAGGGAAAAAGAATCTTGAGGTAAAAAATTCTTCTTACATTGTAACGGTTGACAGCAATGCGCATAATTACGATTCTATTTATTGGAAAGACCAAAGACCTATAGAATTATCTAACCAAGAGCAAGAAGGGTATGTTAAAAAAACACAGTACGATGCTGCTCATTCCGATACGATTTCAGACACGGCATCGAAACTTCCCCAACGTTTCAGTTGGGCAGAAGGTTTTAAATGGAAAATAAATCCGACAACCCTGTTTAGAGTTAATTTTACTTCGGATATATTCAATACTGTTGATGGATTTTTATTGGGGTTAAAAGTTTCTTTGCATAAAACTTTGGAAGCATCTAAAGATTATGAAATCGGTATACGATCGCAATATGCTTTCAGCTCTCAACACTTCCCCAGCACGGCATATTTTAATTTCAATTATTTACCTAAAAAAATGGGTTCTATTAAGTTGAATGTGGGACGCCGAAGCAATGATTTTAATAGAGAAACTGGAGTTGTACCTTTTATCAATGCTTTTAGTTCTTTATTTTTCAAAGAAAACTTCATTAATTTCTACGACAGGACATTTGTCAATATTTCTCATCAAATAGAGGCTTTTAATGGATTTAATATTATAGCCGGATTTGATTATGAAAAGCAGGGTTTTCTAGAAAACAATACCGATTATTCTTTCTTTTTCAGGTCGCACAACTATAGAAGCAATACACCCGATAATCAGTATGTTTTAGCTAATCCGGAATATACTGCCGGAAATTATAATGCCGTTTTCAATTTAACGTTGGAATATACTCCTGAAATGTATTACAGATACCGGAACGATAAAAAAATAAACCTCCACTCGAAGTTTCCTACTTTTTCTTTAGCTTGGGAAAAAGGAATTGCCGGATTTTTAGGTTCGGAAAGCCGTTTCGACCGCTTGGAATTGAATATTAAACAAGAAATATCATTGGGTTTCTTTAAGTCGTTTCATTACAACCTAACAGGCGGATGGTTTCCTGATAATACGAAAATGCATTTTTCTAATTTCAAGCAGTTCAATATTCAGGAATTTCCATTTTCGACCTCTTCGTTAAGCAATACTTACCATACTTTAAAAACGTATTCTCCGGCTACCAATGAGTGGTATTTATCGGGTTTTGCTCAATACACATCCCCTTATTTACTAATCAAATATTTACCTTTCTTGGATAAAACTTTGATTATGGAAAACCTGTATGTCTCTTATTTGACAACTCCGGTTATGAAAAATTATATTGAAACAGGGTATGCGTTGACAAATATTTACCTATTTGCCAATGTGGGTGTATTTGTCGGTTTTGATAATTTCAAGTATGCCAACTGGGGGCTGAAGCTTAGCATAAGCCTTCCAAATTTATAAAGCGAAGTTTTATATAGGGAGTTTTTATAATTCAAAATTAGCAAGCGTAAATTCCGGAGGAATTTACGCTTGCTAGAAAAATAAGGATAGTGACGTCAAAAACAGTCGGCGTATTCGATAAGCTCCCTGTTACCTAACAGCTTTTAGCTGTGCAATAGTTTCGGTAGGATTAGCTGAACCAAATACGGTATTTCCGGCAACCAAAGCATTAGCTCCGGCAGCAATCAATTTTTGGTAATTATTCAAATCAACTCCGCCGTCTACTTCAATCAAACAGTTAGGGTTTCGTTTACTTTTCAATTCTGCCAGCTCAGAAATTTTCCGATAAGTATTTTCTATAAATTTCTGTCCGCCAAATCCCGGATTTACACTCATCAGCAAAACCATATCGGCTTCTTCAATAATGTTATCAAGCAAACTTACAGAAGTATGAGGATTCAGTACTACTCCGGCTTTCATGCCCAAACTCTTAATCCGTGTAATGGAACGGTGTAAATGTGTGCAGGTTTCATAATGCACGGTTAAATAATCAGCTCCTACTTCTTTGAAAGTTTCAAAATAGCGGTCAGGGTCTACGATCATCAAATGCACATCCATCGGTTTTCGGGCGTGTTTTTTTATATATTTGATAACCGGAGGTCCGAACGAAATATTAGGAACAAATACGCCATCCATCACATCTATATGCAGCCAATCAGCTTGGCTGTTATTAATCAGTTCTACATCGCGTTGCAAATTTCCAAAATCTGCCGACAGTAAAGAGGGGGCTATTATATGCATGAGAAATCGGTTTTAATTATGTATTTATCTGTAAAAAAGTATATATCAAAATTGTGCAGATGTCCCGACTTCGCCCCTCATAGTTGTTATGCCGAGCGAAGTCGAGACATCTTTTTTATGTACCTAGAAAAAATTATAGGTTTTTCAAAATATAGTCTGTCATCATATTGTAGAGATGCAAACGGGTATTGCCTCCGTAAATACTATGATTTTTATTCGGATAGAAAAACATATCAAATTGTTTATCGGCAGTGGTAAGCTTGCTAATCCAATCCATAGAGTTTTGGATATGCACATTATCATCGGCTGTTCCGTGTATCAACAAATAATTTCCTTTCAGCAGGGGAGCATAGTTAAAAAGAGCTGATTTTTTATAGCCCTCGGCATTATCTTTAGGCAGCCCCATATAGCGTTCTGTATAAATATTATCATAATATCTCCAATCGGCAACAGGTGCTACCGAAATTCCGGTTTTAAAATAATCGGCTCCTTGCAGCATACACATGCTCGACATATAACCACCATAACTCCAGCCGAAAATACCAATCCGTTTGGGGTCTATTCCTTTCATTTTTCCTACAAATTTGGCTGCTTCAATCTGGTCTTGCACTTCGTAAGTACCTAATTGACTGTAGGTAATTTTTTTAAATGCTTCACCTTTGCCCCCGGTTCCTCTATTATCGACACACATAACTACATAGCCTTTTTGGGTAAGCATTTTAAACCAGATTCCATCTCTTGGGTCGAAACGGTTAGTAACCAATTGTGAGCCGGGTCCTCCATAAACATACATTAAAACGGGATATTGTTTTTGGGTATCAAAATTGGGTGGATACATAATCCAATAGTTTAATTCTGTGCCATCTTCGGTTGTAAAGGTAGCTAATTCTTTTTTTCCGGCAGTATATTCGTTTAGTGTATTTTTGAGTTTGCTGTTATCTTCCAGCACAACCAATTCTTTACCTTTACTATCGTTGATTGTATAAACATAGGGAGTGTTGGCATCCGACCATGTTGAAATGTAATATTTAAAGTTACTGCTGAACTTTGCGTCTGTTGTACCTGCCAGTTTGGAGATACGCATTGTTTTTCCGGTTTTTATGTTTACGCTGTATAAGTCTTTATTCATTGAAGACAATTCTGTAGAAAGATAATAGATTTGGCTTCCATCTTCATCTACGCCGACGATATCGGCTACTTCCCATTTTCCTTGTGTAAGCTGGCTTTGCTGCTTGCCGTTCATATTAAATAAATAAATGTGGTTATAGCCGTCTTTTTCGCTGGTAAGGACAAACAGTTTGCTTTTAGGCAGGAAGTATAAATTATCATTAATTTCTACATAACATTTATTGGTTTCTGTATAAATAGTTTGCGATGATCCTATGGCTGTATTTGCCAACAATATTTCTAGGTTGTTTTGCAAACGATTGAGGCGGTAAATTGCTAAACAATTGGGAATGCCTGTCCATTTAACACGCGGAATATATTGGTCTGTATTTGAACCTACATCCATTCGTTTGTGCCATTTGGTTGAAAGAGTATAAACATAAACACTCACAATAGAATTGTCTTCTCCGGCTTTGGGGTATTTATAAGTGTAGGTTGATGGATATAAATCGCCCCACATAGTCATATTAAATTGCTTTACACGGCTTTCGTCCATACAATAGTAAGCGATCTGGCTTCCGTCGGGCGACCAGAAAAATCCTTTGCTGAATCCGAATTCTTCTTCATATACCCAATCTGTAGCACCATAAATAATTTCATTCATTTTGCCTTCTGTGGTAAGAGCTTCTTCTGTACCTGAAATTAAATCTTTCAAATATAAATTATTGTCTCTTACAAAAGCTACTTTAGTCCCATCGGGAGAAAATTCTGCTAAACGCTGTCTGCCTTTATCTGACAAAGCGGTAAGTTCCTTTTTGGCAAAATCGTAAATATAATATTCGGCAGTATTGGAATGACGGTATATAGCTTCTACATTTGTAGAAATCAAAATACGTTTTTCATCTTGGCTTAATGCATAGTCTCCAATGTATTTCAGTTTTTTACCATCT
>JAVBQU010000215.1:0-4852 GCA_031548675.1 Bacteroidales bacterium | reverse complement strand
AACTCTGTTGTAGATAAACATAAGCACTATCAATAATTCCGGCTTGTTTATACATCAGAGATAAAACGTAAGAGGAATAAAAAAGATGGTTGATATTATTATTTTCAACAGCCATGGCTTTATATTTACGAAAATAACTCTCTGCCTGCTTGTAATTATTGATTCCTAAATAATAAAGACCCATATTTTGATAAAAAACACATGTTATCTGCATGTTATCAATATATTGCATAGCATTTTGTAATTTCATCAAATAGGGGTAAGAACCATTCGGATTATGGTTTGTAACATAAAAAGTGCTCAAATTAGCATAAGCCATTGCCAATAATCCTTTATCGCCATATGATTCTAATTGGGGAAGAAATGCAGTAAGAGAGTCTATGCCCTCCCCTACTTTATTAATAGAATACATGCTGTTATAAAACAAAAGATGTGCTCTATAGTATTCCGGTTGGGCTGGATTAACCAATTGTAAAATTTGTTGATAGTAATCTTTTGACATGGATAAATTCTTTATGAACCCGCATATAGTTTCCAAAAGAAGCAGATTCTGTACAACATATCTGTGGTTATTCTGCTTTCGGAATTGCTCCAAAGCCTGCATTGCCATAGTAAACGCTTTTGCATAATCGTCTTGCGACACATACCCTAACGCCAGTGTATATTGCAACAATGTACGGGCAGAAGTGTATTTTTGCGGATTAAGCGTATCTAAACAAGCTTTCACATCCTTAACCAAATCGGAAGCATTTATACCTTGTGCATAATCAACAGCCATCTTTCCATACATGTATTGTATTCTTTTCTGGATATTTTGGGGTTCATTTTCTGATAATTTATGTAATTTATCAACCAATGCATTTGATTCAAGCCTATTTGAAAAGCTATTTTTTTCGATTTCACGAACTATAGAGTCCGATACTGATTGATTATTTTCAGCTCTAAGGCTGCACGTATGGGTAACCCAAAGCAACATAAAACAGAAATAAAGAAAATACTTCATCTTTTATTATGTTTATAAATGAATTCTGTTTGTTATAACCGTATTTTGGCAACAAAAATACAAAATAAGAAGAAATGAAACAGTATGTTTTTTATAAAACACTTATTATCAACAATAAAATATTTAAAAGCGTTACGCTTTGTTAATGCTCATAATTTGGCTTTGGGAAAGCATACATGTAATTTTGCTATATTATAAATTTAATTCGCAGAATTATGAAAAATCAAATTACAAACTGGATGATAGTAGCATTTTTGTGTGTACTCTCGTCTATGGGCTTAAAGGCTCAAACCTATGACTCAACAGAGGTAGCAACTCTAAAAAAAGTTTTTGCTACAAAATCTGCAGATGGGATTAACAACAACGGTTCAAAAGTGGGGGTATCGGACACTACCAACTGGAACCCTGCTACCACACCTGCAACAGGCGTTGTATGGACTGACTTCAGCGGAACTTATTATGTTACCGAAATCAATTGGTCTAACAAAGGAATGGCAGGCGCTTTTGCCGGTTCTCCTTTAAATGCACTTTCGAAACTGGAAAAGGCAAATTTTTCTTATAATTCATTTACAAGTCTTCGTTTTGGTTCTAAATTCCTGAGAGAATTAATCATTTCGGGAAATAAAACTTTAGCATTGCCTTCTTTTTGGACAGCTGATTTTATACAAATTACCAATATGGATTCTTTGCGGATTTATGAAGCCAAGAATACCAATATCGGCAATGTAAACTATGGAACAACCTCGTTCAGAAACTTAACTACATTTATAGGCGACAGTAGTAATATTTCAGCTTTAACATTATCGACTGCTGCAGGACTTCCCCAACTTACTACGCTTAGCGTAATTGGTAACAAACTTACCGATTTTACAGCTCCTGTTTTAGCTGCACCTTTAGTTAGTGTAGCTTGCGAAAGTAATTCTATTAATCAATTTTCGAAATTACCTCTACAATCATCTATTACCAGCTATACTTATGCTCCACAAAACGATTATTGGAATCTGCTTTCTAAATACTGGATGGATACTTTGGATATGAGTTCGGAATATGCGATTGTAAGAGGAGGTATTACCCGCTATACTACTTATACATGGTTTGATATTACTACTGGTACGGAAGAAGGTATTCCTGCAGGGAGTATAACCGATTATGATAACGGAAAATTTTCTTTTGCCGAAACTTTATCGGGTAAAAGATTACGTTGTAAAATGACCAATAACAATTTTCCGGGACTTACAACTATCGCCGAAGTGGTTATATATGGTTATAATGCCCAAGAAGTAGCTGCTTTAAAAGCATTTTTTGCTCTGCCGTCTGCAAAGACTGATACTACAAATGGTTTGGCACTGGGTGTAACCGACATCGCCAACTGGAATCCCGCAAAACAAAGTGCCAGTTTACAATGGTCTTCTTCGGGAGCAGTAAGAAATGTTGAATATTTTTATTGGGGCAGCAAAGGAGTAGCCGGAAATTTAGACCTTAGCGTTTTTACCAAAATTGTCAGTCCTAATTTATCAGGTAATAAATTAACTAAAGTAATTTTCAATCCTGCAATGACTACCATATCTTCTGCCGTATATCTTAACGATAATCTTTTAGATTCATTGATATTACCTGAAAAACCGAGTGCTTATTCCGATGTAAGGATTTATAATAACAAATTGAAATTTTCTACACTCCCTAAAAATAAAATAACAAGCTATAAGAATGCTCCTCAAGCTACGATTAATGGCGGAGAAATAGAGTATAGTGCTACCGTAGATTTAAGTTCGGAAGCTTTTGTTACCATCAATGGGGGGACAGCCGAAACCGATTATATTTGGGTGGATATTACCGACGGAACAGAAAAAACAGTGAATGGTATAAGCAGTCCTGCAAGGGGTAAGTTTACCTTTCACGAAATTTTGAAAGGAAAAACCCTGCGTTGTAAAATGACTAATGATTCTTTGCCTCAATTTAAAGGTGACAGTGTTTTAAAATTTGAAGTAAAAATTGAAGATTCTCCTGCCTATGATCCTGCGGAAGTCTCTGCATTTAAAGATTTTTTCAAACAAGCGGGTATGATGGGTAAAACAAATGGAGAATGGCTTGGTGTAACCGATGTTGAAAACTGGAACCCTGCTACAGAAAATGCCCATATTGATTGGGATAACGAAACTACCAAACGGGTAGTAGAAATCAGTTGGACATCAAGTAACCTTGCAGGGCAGTTGAACTTGAAACCTATGCAAAAACTAACAAACATCAGTCTTGATAAAAATAATATTCAAAAAGTTGTTTTTGCAGATACCGCATCTTTACTTAGCATTATTCTTGCAGGAGAAACTAAAATCGACACTATGATTTTACCTAAAAGTGCTCCAAAACTAACTACGGTACAATGCTTCGCAAGCCAATTAACAGCTCTTACCATTCCTTCAGATGCATTACAATTAAAAGACTTACGTGTTCATATTGCGAAAATAAAATCTTTAATTCTGCCACAAGTGACTATGCCTGAATTAATTTATTTATGGGTATATGATAATCAACTAACAGAGATTGTATTACCTCCTGCAATGCCTATGCTTCGTTACTTATATTTATACAACAATAGGTTAACTAACATTACAATGCCGACACAATACATGAATAACTTACAATATATGTTTACAGAAGGCAATGCACTTACCTTTGCAACGCTGCCGGCTTATCCTAAAACTTTGACAGGACATGGTGGAGGCTTCTATTCTGCTACTCCCCAAGATACTATGCAAGGAGGTACAATTGATGTAACAGATACCATTGATTTAAGCAGCCAATATAAAACCACTACCGTTAAGGGAGATGAAGCTACAACTGTTTACACTTGGTATAGAATTGTTTCGGGAGAAGAACAATCCATCAATGAAGGCATTACTGACATTGGCAATGGAAAATTCGTACTCAGCTCAAATATGACAGGAAAATCTTTACGTTGTAAAATGACCAATGCTAACTATCCGGAATTTACAGATAATCATCAGGGCGGTATCGTAAAAACTTACAATACAGGTATGGTTTATGATGTAAAAATCAATGGAACGGAAGCAATCAGCAATATAGATGCAAGTAATATCCATATTTATCCTAATCCTGCTAAAACGATTGTAAATGTTGAGGGCATAAATATTCAAAAAGTTGAAATTTATAATGCTTTAGGTAGTTTGTTAGATACGCAAGTAAATAAATCATCTCAAATCAATGTTTCGAAACTCCAAGCAGGTGTTCATATTTTGAGGATTTATACAATGCATGGTGAAATTATTAATAAACAAATCATGATTTCCCAATAAGTGAAACTTTGTAGTTTCGCTTATGCTTTTAGTTTTTTTCGTTTTAATTTGGTTAAGTTCCAAGCTGCCATGTGGCAGCTTGGAACTTTTTTATTATATATCTGGGTTGGATATAAAGCCTATTTGTTATCAATATCATAGGCATTGCAAATAAAATGTAGAACGATATCTATCCATATGCGGCTTTCTAAATAGTTGATTTTGCCCCTAAATCCCCTAAATGGGACTTTTGTAAAACGCATATAAACAGCAACTCCGCTGTAGGGGCTGGGGGTAAAAAAGCAATGATGAAAACTTTTAGACCGCCACTTCCGTTGTCTTATGCCATTCTCAACAAAATATGTAAATCCTATGAATTTAAATCTATCTAGCAGAAAGTTTCTTATACCGAACTTTTATTAGACTTCTTTGGGAAATGCCAATTTTAACAACGTCATTGCGAACGCTAGTGAAGCAATCTTATTGCAAACAAATAGATTGGCTTTGCCGAGCTTGCCCTTGCAGGGCTGCGGTTGCTTCGTCGTTCCTCCTCGCA
>JAVBQU010000046.1:0-9337 GCA_031548675.1 Bacteroidales bacterium | reverse complement strand
AATACCTTTTTCTCCGGTATGTTGTGCTTTGCCGATATTGGGATTTAAAAGGAAACCTATCATAAACAGTAAAAAACAAAAAGTGATGGGATTATATGGCTTGGCAAATTTCATTTTACGTCCGAAAATTCGGCGTTTATTTTATTTCAATATATGATTTCTATACTAATAACAATTCTTCTCTAATTCATTCCAATTAATATCAATCGGATTCGGATATTTTTGTTTTAAGGCAGCTTCTATATTGATCATTATTTCTTTGAAACTTAATCCATAAATTTTCTCAAAATCAGCCATTCCTTTAATCCATAATTCTTTCAATTTGGGTATTCCGTAATTAGTTATGAGGAATTTTACGATATAAGCAGATTGATTATAGCTTATTTTTTTGCATTCAAAATTATTTACAAGAGAATCTGCCGGAATAAGTTTTTTACTTTGTACAAAAAACATGTATTTTTCTTCCAGAGAGTATGAGTCACATTCAGCTTCTAAATCTGCATAACCTGCCAAACCTTCTTCTAGCCATTTCATGCTGTTATCTATATGCCCACCCCACTTACTTTTGGATACCAAATGCATTATCTCGTGTTTAAGGGGATTTTTTCCTAAGCCACCTATGCAGAAAATAGTTTTTTGTTTAATATATTCATCAGTAATTGTGATAGTTGCTCCCGAAATAGGACCTCCTACAAATTTTATCATATCTTCTCTGTTTCGGGCGAGTATGATATCAGCAGTATCTTCAAATTTATCTTCTTTAATTATGGCTAAATTCTCCGCAAAATATTTCTTTATTTTTTTTATTACCGAATCTCTTTCAGCAATATCTACGTTTGAATAAAAAGTGTATTTAATATTACCTTCTTGCTTACAAAACATATCTCCACTAGCATCTACAGCAAAATCGGTACGTAATTGCCAATTATTGTTTTGCGAAGTTGGATTTTTACAAGAAATAATTATTGTTGAGAACAGAATAAATAAGAATATTCTTTCCATTATATAAAAAGTTCGTTCTTTCATTCTCCCTTTCAAATTTTATCTCCTTTATTTTTAGACGTAGATTTTAACCCGTCTCACTAACTTCTTAACAAATGATAGAATTTGAGGACTTATTTTACCTGCATGGCTTTCCGTAATGCAGCTTCTTTATCAGCATTCCAATAACCGCAATCTAATTCAATAAATACCGAAGAATAAGGAATCGTAGTATTGGTTTTCAAGACTACAATATTGAAAAGTTTCGCACTTTCATCCAGCTTCCCGAAAACAGCTTCGTGCAGCATTACTTCCGGTTTATGGCTTCCTAAAATATTATTTATCTCTTTCCGTAAACTATCAATGCCTTTCGACATATCTTCTGTTACATATTGTAACTCTTGGTCGGTATATATAATCGGTTTTACATGCTTTGCACTGTCCAATGTTTTTACCACATGAGATAATACAGATAACAAATCTTCATTTGTATAAATATAATCCATTCCCTGCGAATTTTGCAAAGGGAATGCCTGATCTACAACCAATATCCAATTGCGATGCCCAAGCAAAGGCAGCTTTTCATCTAAACATTGTTTCCAATCTTTTTGAACCACTTTTTCCATGTTGTTGGTTTTAGAATAATTACAAGATGCAAATAATACTACAAGAATAAGAAGATGAAAAACTTTCATTGCATTTATTTTAAGCCTCACAGGTTTTCTAATACTTTTTTTACGAACTGAAAAACAGCAGATTCCCACTTTTTGATTTGAGTTGCTAACGGTTAACTAACGATTCTCTTTTCAGAGTGTTTTGCCGTTTAAAAATGCAAATATAATACAAAAACATGGATAGAGAGAAAATATTTTTCTTTCTATCCATGTTTTATTTTTCCCTTGTATAGTCTTAGCAAAAAGTAGATTTTACAATAAAAAACTGTCTCCAAAAAACACAAAACAATCTGATAATTTTCCTACAGACCAAAAATAATATTTACCTTTGCGTGATTTTTAACTTAACTAAATGTTAAGTTCAGAAATTTTGATTCTTCCTATTTTTAGATATTGAAGGTAAATAACCAAAAATAAAAATTATTCATTAAAATAAAACCCAGCAATGAAAAAAACAAAACTAACAATGGCTGTTTTAGCCTTAGGATTATTAATTGCAGCAGCAGCTTGCAAAAAAGATGACAACAAAGAAGATAATAACACAAGTATTTATCCCAAAACACTAACCTATAAAGGGTATGAAGTGAAAGAGTTTAAAATGTATGTAGGTTCACCCGATGGTGGAAAAGAAATGAATACAACAGGTATTGACCCTAAAACTTATTGGAAAAGTTATATTGAAAATAAAAATAACGAATATATCGGAGACGATTATAAATTTTTGAGTGAAACAGAAATTACAAGTTCTACCATAAACAAAACATACCAATATAAATTTGAAAATGGGGAATTATATATTTTTAGAGAAAATAAATGGGAAAAGCTATCTGCGTACGGGGATATAACAAATCTTCACGTAAAGAGCTCATGCTATATAGCCAACAGATCAGGCGGAATGGGTAGTATTGGACAAAACGGCGGAGAGTATACATCCCTAACAGAATTAATGGGCAGAGTGGGTTTCTCTTCTTTATCAGACATGAAAAGTACTTCTGACACCATTATGTGGTGTAATATGAATTATATTTGGAAATAAATACACTCTAATCAAGTCCTGTATTTAAAGCATTAAATACAGGACTTATTACGTATTATCCTTATTTTTATTGATGTAAAAAATCTTTCTATGAGTAAAAAATATAAATTTATTTTAAGTTTAATTGTACTAGTTTTTTATTCAAATATTGTAAATGCCCAATCTCCAGAAATTGGAAAATATCGCTTTACTTATTCATCAGCTGTATGGAAAAATGGAGGGTTAAATTATAGTACTGATGACTGTGACCATTTTTATAGTATTAAGATGCTAACAGCAGGTCAATACATTTATCAATATACTTCACCAAGGCTTTATTCATTTCCAGCCCTATTAAGTTATATTACTTTTACTGAATTGGCAAGCAACGTATCGACATCTCTTTATGTGGGATTTGAAGGAAAAAGAGGGTATAATGACTGGGGGAGTTGTGAATCTAAATATGGTACTAATTCAATCTCAGTTCTTCTTGATTTTGATAATAATACGTCTGTTGAATATGTTGCGCAAGATCTTATACCCAACTATGTTGGCGGTTTTAATCTATGGGTTATCCCTGATAATGTATCTATTCAGCAAGTACTTACAAAAAACGAATTATTTTGTAATAAAAACCGAACCTTATATGCTACTACCGGATTTGGAAAAGCCATTTATAAATGGATGTATTCCTCTGATTCCCTTAATTGGGATTATTTTCCTTCGAACTTGCAAGGAAATTCTTCTGTTACATTTAATGGAGTAGATTTATTTGGCAGTAATAGTAGTTTTTTAACCAAAGTTGGGAAAAAGACCCATATTAAAATTGAATATGGAACCGGACGGTACAGCAATACTGTTTCATTGGTAAATACGCTCGAAGCTCCTATACTTACCGAACTTAACTCAACACCTGCCCTCTGTAATGAATCAAATGATGGAATATTACATGTAAAAATAAACAGAAGTGTTTATCCCGGAGAAGTACTATACTTACACATGGATAATGTTGTTGTTGACTCTGTTAAAAATATAGGTAATAAAACGTTTCACTTAGGTGGATTAGGGAAAGGAGAACACTACCTTCAACTTAAAGGGATATATAGAAACGCATTCGGTGAATATGATACCTATACTGACTCTTCGTCGGAATATACAGCAGGCATTATCATTAGAGCTCCTGACTCCATTACCTATTCAAACCAGCAAATTACCAACGTCAATTGTTTTGGGGGAAACGATGGAAAACTTGAAGCTACAATTAATGGAGGAACCCACCCTTATACTTTTTATTACAAAAAAGATACAGATTCACTATACAATGCTAAAGGTGTTAGTTATGAGTGGGAACTGGGAGGGGTTACAATGGAAGTCTTTAATCATTTGATCTTAAAAAATCTTTCTAAAGGCAATTATCAATACTATATACAAGATTTTAACAGATGCTCTACATTTAATAATATTCAAACGTTTACAATTTCAGAGCCTGATACTTCCGTTTTCATTCTCGACACTACCTATATCCAGCCTTTGGCTTACGGCTATTCCGATGGAAGTTTAATTGTAGAAATTGCAGGCGGGACACCCAATTACAATGTGGAATGGCAAGATTCCAACAACGTGGTGCTGGCAAACAGAACCGTTCTACAAATCAACGGAAAATGGATAGATACACTCAAAAACATTCCTGCCGGACGATACACTTTAATTGTCAAAGACAACAATTACACCTGTGGAACCGGAACTGTTACCAACAACTGCCAAAGCTGCTACTATACCGGAAGCTACACCTTAGACCAACCCCCGCCTTTGGTAGTGGAAATTATTCAGGCAGACAGCGTGTTATGCTACGGAACCAACGAGGCATCCATTTACGCCGTAGCTGATGGTGGCGTACCCTATACCAATAAATCCGATGGTCTCAGATACGATTATATATGGTATCAAAAAATAGGCGGTATATTCCAAGAAATACCAAATCAAACCGATACCATTACCAAAAACCTGTATGCAGGTATTTACAAGGTAGAAATTATCGACTACAACCGCATTCATAAAATGTCGGATGAATTTACCGTTGGACAGCCCGACTCGTTGATACTGAACTTTACCCATGTCCCTGCCTCCTGTTCCGGACGCGAAGACGGCGAACTTACCGTTCATATTCAAGGCGGTATGCTGCCTTACAGCATTGAATGGATGGGCAATGCCGACTCAACCGAAACTATCACACAAATGCCTGCCGGAACCTATGCCGTAAGCGTAACCGACCGCAATGCCTGCCGTACTTACGACCGAGGAACTATTACCACCCCATCGCCCATTATTATCAACGATTCTGTAACACCCATCGCCTGTTATAACGAATGTAACGGAAATATCAATTTACAAATCAGTGGAGGCGTTCAACCCTATACCTACGCTTGGGAACACGGAAACCCTAACAACCCTTTATTATTAGAAAATCTTTGTTCGGGAAAATACGCCCTTAAAGTAACCGATAACATCAATTGTTTTGTTACCGATACTTTTGAATTGATAAATCCTTTGCCCGTTGTTGTTGAATTGCCCGATACCATAACCCTTTGCAAAGGGCAAATCTATACCGCCGATGCCGGACAATACGCTTCTTATGAGTGGATAAAAACAGGAACAAGCGGAATTTTTTCCACCGCCCAAAGCGTAGAACTTTCCGAAACAGGCACGTATGTACTTACGACAACTATCCAAAATGGCTGTAAAGGTATTGACAGCATTTATATTGCAAGAGACGACCGCGAAATTGCCGCTGACTTTGTAGCAACCACCCAAGCCCTCAAAGGCGAAAACATCGTATTGATAAACAACAGCCATCCTTTTGCCGAACGATACGAATGGATATTCCCCGAAAACAATATAAAGGTATTGATGCAGGATTCCTTGCAAGCCGAAATCTATTTCTTGGATTCGGGCAATTATGTTATTTACTTGAAAGCCTTTGACGGTAAATGCAATAAAATATCCGAAAAACAAATCACCATTTTGAACGAAACCTACTTCCCCGACCCGGGCAGTGTGGAAGACCCGTTTATCAAGGAATTTAAAGTACATCCCAACCCCAACACAGGAAATTTTACCATTACGGTAGAACTAAAAGACGAAGCTCCCATACGCTTACGGCTTATCCGAATCGGAAACGGCGCCATTGTAAACGATTGGCAGCAATCAGGGCAAGCAAACTATGCAATTAACTGTAACATGATTTTAGGCGCTGATGCATATGCGCTCATCTTAGAAACCGCCAAAGAAACAAAAGTGCTGAAGATAATTGTACAATAAGCAGTTATCAGTTAACAGTTATCAGTTATGGAAAAAATTAGGTTATGAAGAATAGTATCGTTTATACAAAAGCGTATGCATTTTCGTTGCGGATAGTAAAATGTTATCAGTTTTTGAATTCGGAAAAGAAAGAATTTATATTGTCGAAACAATTGTTAAGATGTGGAACTTCTATTGGTGCGAATATAGCAGAAGCAAACGGAGCGATAAGCGATGCCGACTTTTCGGCAAAAATCAGTATTGCGTATAAAGAAAGTTTGGAAACAAAGTATTGGTTAAATCTGCTGAAAGACAGCGATTATATCCAAAACAATATTTTTGAAAGCCTACATACCGATGCTGATGAAATATCCAAAATGCTATTTAAAATATTGAAAACAACAAAAAGAGTGAAACCGTGAACAGTTGTCAGTTATCAGTAAACAATTACTGGCTATCAGTGAAAAGTACACAATCAAAAAAAGATAACTGCTAACTGTTTACTGACAACTGTTCACTGAAAAGAGTTTATTTTATGAAGAAAGCCTTATTATTTTTTCTTACATTTTTAATAGGTGCAAGCGGAGCGTTTGCCCAAACCTATCCTATTCAAGTCAGTACTTTTGTGAATACCCCTGCAAGTCCACAGCTATCGAGCTACTACAACGGAACCGAAACCCGTTTGCAGACAACACTCAACTTTACCGACATGAGCAAACCCCTTACACGGGTAAAGCTGATGATGAAAATTGCCAGCAATGCCGCTACCCTCCAAACCAAACCCTACGCCGTTACGACCGTTTACGACCTCATGCCCGGAATGCCTCTTGTGTTGAAACAAAGCGACCTTGCTGAATACTTCGACACACGAAACTTAGACATGCCCTACAACATTGCCCAAACAGGCAAACTGCCCGATGGAGCTTACCGCTTCTGTTTCTGGTTGGTAGATGCCGCCACCGGACAAGTCCTAAGCAACCCCAGTATGGGCTGTGCCATGGCACAAATTTCCACAGGCAAACCACCCCGTTTGCTTTTTCCGAAAAACGATGAACGCATCGCTTTTAAAGAACCTGTAAATATTATTTTCCAATGGCAACCCCAATCGTTCAGCATTCCGCTGCATTATTTAGAATACGAATTTATTTTAAAAGAACTGTGGGACAACGAACGTTCGCCGCAGGCAGGTTTTAACTCATCTCCGGTGTTTTACAACCAAACTATAAACACAACAATGCTTGTGTACGGAGCCGACAAACCTTTGCTTACACCCGGCAAGCGCTATGCGTGGTGCGTGCAGGTAAAACCCGCCTTTGGCTACGAAGACAAGGTAGCTTTCGAAAACAACGGCTTTAGCGAGATTTTCTCTTTTATTTTCCAAAATGACTGCTCCGCCCCTACGAATTGCCGTACGCAGATTATGGCAACCAACCGAGTACAAATATCGTGGACACCTGCCGGCGTACAAAACCGTTTTGAAGTAGAATATGCCGAACAGGGACAAACCAAATGGTACAAACAAGCAGTAGAACACACTACCACCACCGAACTAAAAGGCTTTAAGAAAGGGAAAACCTACCAATACCGTGTGGGTGAATACTGCCCCGATGGAGTAAGCATGGTGTATTCCGACGCGTTTACGTTCGACATGCCCAAAGAAGTGGAAGAACGACAATTTAGTTGCGGCATGCTGCCCCCCAACAAAACCATTACCAACCGCGAACCCATTAAGAATTTAGATGCCTACGACGAATTTACCGCAGCCGGTTTTCCTATTACAGTAACGAATGTTTCAGGCAATGGCAGTTTTACCGGCGACGGCTATGTAAAAGTTCCCATGCTGGGTTATGCCAATGTAAAAGTAAAATTCAGTAATATTGTTATCAATACCGACTATCAACTCATTGGCGGCAAAGTAGAAACAACGTATGATCCAACAGGAAAAGGGATTTTTGATGCAGATAAAGAAATAGAAGGCGGCGGCGATGTAGGAGCCGTAAAAGATGGTCGCCCGCAAGCTGATGCCAAAGTGGATATTGAACTAAGCGAAAATGCCACTGTAAACATAAAACCCAAAACGGAAAGCGATACTTCTTCCTCAAGCGGAGGTGGTGTTACCACCGGCGGAGGCTATACCCTTGATATTACCAACGAAGCCGGACAAAAAACCACTGTTACTACCGATAAACTGCCTGTTACAATTGAAGATAAAAACGGAAATCTTTTCAAAATAGATGAAAACGGAGAGATAACAGCAGTAGAAAAACAACCGAAAGCTGAACTATCAAATAATGCTAACGACGAAAAGGATACGAAGATTTATTTTATTATTAAAAAATTGGACAACGGAAATACAATAACAATAAAAGATGTTGAAAATATAGCCAAAGATTCCAACAATAGATATTATCCATCAAGAACAACTATTACACTTGATGAGGGAAAATACATTTGTATTCCTGTCCGTAAAAATATAGAATATAAATATAACGATACTACATTTACTGTAGCTGCTAAGGATCTTAATTTATATTTAATAGATCCTAGAACGACTACTGTTTATACATTTGCAACATTTGAGCAAAATCCGTACAATAAGTACGATATAGAAAATTTTAAAAATGGAATTAAGACCAATGCTTCAAATGTATGTTACACTATTATAAATTTAAAGCAAGGCGATGCAGATAGCATATATGCAGTAAAAGCAAATCTTGACCCTAATTTGCATTATAGTGATATCTATAATCCTTATTCACCATTACCTAAAAGTTTTCCATATAATGATTCTTCGAGTAGAATAAGGGTAGATTTTAGTATTTCTTCAACTGATTTTACTGGGTGTTTAAAAATAAATACAATTAAGCGTGATCCTGAAGCTATTTATTTTAGTACAGACTTTGCTTATAACGGAGAGTTTGGCTTTGATGTGTTTGATACGGCTATTGTAAGCGCGTTTGCAAATGAGTATGTAAAACAAAAAATGGATATTCGAAAAGCAAATAACGCTATAATAAAATACGATATACCCAGTTTAAGTATGTGGAAAGACCAAGCAGTATCCATAAAAGGGACTATTAACCAAAACTCAGATGGCGGCGATTCTATTTACTATAAGTTTGTGCTTCCGGCAGGTTTAGCAATTACTACCTTTAACTGCCCAAAAGGTGTTTATTCCAATGGTATATTAACCGGGAAAAACGAGAGCTATGAATTCGATATTACGCTGACAGCCACTAAAGATATGAAAAGTACTTTATTGGTGCAAGATAAGGTGGGAAAAAATGTGGGCAAAATGAATATTTATTGTAAAGAAAAGCCTAAAAAAGAATCGTTTATAAAATACAGCATTGTGTATGTTACGGTTGCC
>JAVBQU010000127.1:0-2599 GCA_031548675.1 Bacteroidales bacterium | reverse complement strand
TTCCTACTAACAATCCGCCAACTACGATTTGTTGTGTCTTAGACGGATTCATCCGTAAAGTGATTTCACATTTTGTCCAATCAGTGGTACCTGTAACTCCTCTGTTAGCCATGTTATCGAAAGCGATTTGAGGATCAATCAGCAGCCACAACCCGGCATAACCATCCGTCACATTTTCGGTTTTGATGTAGCCGGATAAAGTAATTTGTTTTCCGTCATAGTTATTTGGAAGACTGAGCGATATGGGTTGGAAATCTCCGGATTCCCCGGTGAATTCTACGACTACCGAATACTTTCCTGATTGAACATTCACGGAGTCTAAAGAAACCGAATAACCAGGACTGGCAGTGGCATACCAGCCTTGTGGCTTTCCATTCAGAACATTTTCAAAATCCAAGTTGAATTTTGAGGGAGTTACTTGTGCGTGACAAGTAACATGAATTGCCAAAACTGAAATCAAAATTGTAAGAATACTTGTTCTCATTTTATGCTGTTTTTATGTTTATTCTTTCTTGTTGCTTCGGCATATTAAAATTTCTACTTCGTTTTCACCACACTTTCCGTACGCAGAACCGCAACCCTGAAAGGGCAAGCTCAGCGGAGTTAAAGCAATTTGCGAGTTGGCCGCATTAATTTTATTGTTTCTCCGCGAGAATATGTATCAAAAAATGCCCTAAATTCAAATCAACAGGATAAATTCTACCTGTACTAATGCTTATTCCAATCGTATTATAATTGGCACTTGGTCCAACGCCAAAACCAGATAATGATAAAAATTGAGGGAGTCTTCCTTCTCTCCCCTTAATATCTGTCTTTGCACCAGTAAAACCACCAATGCTGACACTCACATATTCTCCAACTTTATTTTGACGTGCCATATATTCCATCGGAAGTAATGTCATTTTTTCTTTATTTACTTTGATGTTTTTTCCTGAGCTTTTTTGCTTGTCTAAATCACCTAAAACATAAACCATATTTTGTAGATACGAGTCAAAATTAGATTTCATCTCATCATCACTTAAGCAATATATTGCAATTTGAACAAAAGTCGTGTCAGATTTAGTATCCACCTCAGTAATTCTGTATGAATTAGCACCATATTCATTGGCAACAGCCCAAAATGAGTTGAAAAGTTTATCTAAAGTGCTTTTCCCCGAATTGACACTATAGCTTTTTAAAGATGCTATTTTATCAAATTCATTAAGGTCGATTTTTTCATCTATAAATTCAAATATTTTTACCTGTCCTTGTTTCTGAAAATTTTCATTCTTATCTATCACTTGTATATTTTGTCCAAATGTACAAATTGAAATTAGCAAGAAACTACCAAATAATAAATTTTTCATATTTTTAGTTATATAATTTTTCTATTACTACCAACATTTCACGGTTGCTTGCGGCGAACCGCCAGTTAGGTGCTGACATCTTCATTCCTCTATCGGGTCACCAAGTCGAACAGAGAAAAAGACAGTCAAGCAGCTCACCCTGAAATTAAAAAATGTCATCTGTAAAAATTACCAAAAATGCACAAATTAGAGAAACTATAATGTAAAGCAAATTGTCTTTATAATTTCGTTTTAAGACATAACTGGCTCTCCAAACAATCAATAATAATACAATAAGCACAGTTATTGCGACTGTATACTTGCCTATTCCTAAAAGCATTGAAATTTTTGCTTCATCTTGCCAATCGAATTTTATTATCAGAGGGAAAAGTCTAAAGAAAAAATTATAAAAAACAACTGGATATAAGTATATTATCTTATATTTTTCGATAACAAGCCAAGAAATTAGCGATAAGAGAATTGTAAAACAAGGTCCTCCAAGAAGAACGTATAAATGGGTATTCTCTAAATATTGTCCACTTTTAGGAGAAACACCATTTAATCGTAAAAACACATCATTCCCTAATACTTCTCCTATCACTCAATGTCCCAATTCATGGAAGAAGTGAGAAAAATAAGCAACTGGAATAAACATTAATGCTATTTTTACTTTTTTGTCAACCTTCATACGCATACTTTTTGATTACTATTCACTAAATTTTCAATTCCCCAATTCATTATCCACCACGCATTGTCGAACTATACTTTTTTTCAGTACGGCATTCTCTCGATGATGCTTTCACCCGATGAACCGTAGGTCTTAAAAGAGCATGCTCAGCGAAGCTAAAGCAAACCGCAAGTTGGCGATTGGTCGTCCACTGTCAATCATCATCTCACGTTTTTTGTCATATAATAGTTTTCCAATTCTTTGTCTCGCGATTTTTTCAGTTGTTTTTGTTTTACTACAAATCCGTGGTTTTCAAAAAACTTTTTTGCTGTAATACTCACTTCTGAATAAATTTCCTCATTATCCTGTTCAATCGCTTTCTTTTCAAGTTCTGATAATAATCGACTTGCAATACCTTGTCCTTGATAATCTTTGTGTACAAACATAAAGTCCAAATAGCCATCTATTGCCAAAGAACCAAACCCTACGACTTTATTGTCAAGAATCGCCACAATAAAATATTGCTCTACAATTGTCGCGTTCCACTTTTCAAAGTCTGTATGCCAAGAACTCCAATCGTCAATTTCATCTTGTGGATAATCTCTCG
>JAVBQU010000145.1:0-5846 GCA_031548675.1 Bacteroidales bacterium | reverse complement strand
TCGGCATTTTCGAAGTCGATAGGGTTTACCTTGTGTGGCATTGCCGACGAGCCAACTTCGCCTGCTTTAATTTTTTGCTTGAAATAATTCATCGAAATATAAGCCCAAATATCGCGGCTGAAATCAATCAAAATTGTATTGATACGTTTCAGATTATCGAAATAAGCACTCATATTATCATAGTTCTCAATTTGCGTGGTATATTGATAACGTTCCAGACCTAATTGATTTTTTACAAATTTATTTCCAAATTCTACCCAATCGTATTGAGGATAAGCTACATGATGTGCGTTAAAATTCCCTGTAGCACCACCAAATTTAGCTGAAAAAGGAATTTGTTCGAAATAAGCAATTTGGTTTCGCAAACGATATTCAAAAACACGGATTTCTTTTCCTAATGAAGTGGGCGAGGCAGGCTGACCATGTGTATGAGCCAACATAGGAATACTCATCCATTCATCAGCTTTACCTGAAATCAACATTACTAATTCTTCGAGTAGCGGCATCTGAAACTCACGGTGAAAATCCATCATAGAGCGGGGCACAGAAGTGTTATTGATGTCTTGCGAGGTAAGTCCGAAATGTACAAATTCTTTTTGTGCGCCAATTCCTAACGCATCGAATTTCCGCTTGATAAAATATTCTACTGCTTTTACATCGTGATTAGTAGTAGCTTCTATTTCTTTCATTTCCAAAACGTCAACGGCTGTAAAATCAGCATAAATTTTACGCATTTTGTCAAACAAAGAAGTATCAAAACCAGCTAATTGTGGCAAAGGCAATTGGCATAAGGCTATGAAATACTCTATTTCTACCATGGTACGGTAGCGAAACAAAGCTGCTTCGGAGAAATATTTTTCTAATTCGTTTACCTGTTTTTTGTATCGTCCGTCAACGGGCGAAATAGCGTATAACTCGTGATTAATATTTATCATTGTAAGTCTTTAATTTCTTTTGAACAATCTGCAAATTTATAGAAAAAATATGGTTTTTCAAATGGGAAATATACAGTCTTTAGGTCTCTATTTTTCACGCTGTAAAAACACTGCATTTATACATTAATTTACTGCTTTTTAAATATCAAATTGCAAATAGAAACGCTTCTATTTCATTGAATATTTATTTTTTTGTTAATCTGCCAATTACTACCTTTGCACATCGCTTTGCTCATTTTTATTGAGTAAATCAAAACAAAACTATTATGGAAACGAAACAAACGGGCTATGCTCAGAAACAATACAGCCAGCCTGTAAAATGTTATGCCAGAACTTTGGACCTGAAAGATGATCCGGATTTAATAACTCAATATATTAAAGTTCATAACCAAGACCGCATATGGAAAGAAATACCGGAAGGTATTCGGGCTGTAGGGATATTGGAGATGGAAATATACATGCTGGGAACCAAATTATTTATGATTGTAACTACTCCATTCGATTTTGACTGGGATACTTCGATGGCAAAATTGGCAAGCCTTCCACGTCAAGCGGAATGGGAAGAATACACAGCTATTTTTCAAGTAACTAAAGAAGGAAAAGCGTCTACACAAAAATGGCAGTTGATGGATAGAATATTTCATTTGGATGGTTAAAAATCTTTCAAAAAAAACGATATTTTGCGAAAAAGGATTTATCTTTGCATCAGTTTGCGGCAATAGCTCAGTTGGTAGAGCGTCGGCTTCCCAAGCCGAAGGTCGCGGGTTCGAACCCCGTTTACCGCTCGGGTTTTTTAAGGTTTATGGGTTTTGAAAAGTGCTCTGCTGTAAAAAGCAGGGCATTTTTTATATGTGAAATAATTTTATATCTTTGGTTTTTATAGTTTTAGTAATATAAATGCATATAAAATATTTTTCCCATATCGCCGTTTTACATTATCTTTGCACTACTAAGAGCAAAATAAACAGTAAGACAATTTTTATTACACCCAAAGGAAATGGTTTCGAATGATCTGTTTAAGAAAATACGTAAAATAGAAATTAAAACCCGGGGCTTATCTAATCATATATTTTCGGGACAATATCATAGCGTTTTCAAAGGAAAAGGAATGGCTTTCAGCGAAGTACGCGAGTATTTTTACGGGGATGATGTACGTAATATTGATTGGAACGTTACGGCTCGTTATAATCATCCGTTTGTTAAGGTTTTTGAAGAAGAGCGGGAACTTACAGTAATGCTATTGATTGATGTAAGTGCTTCGAGTTTATTTGGAACTCATAAGCAATTTAAAAATGAATTGATTACAGAAATTGCAGCTGTACTTTCTTTTTCTGCTATTCAAAATAACGATAAGGTTGGTGTCATATTTTTCAGCAATAAAATCGAAAAATTTATCCCGCCTAAAAAGGGACGTACTCATATTTTGAGGATTATAAGCGAATTATTACAAGTTCAACCTGAGGATAAGCAAACTGATATTGGGGAAGCTTTGCGTTATTTTTCGAATATGATAAAAAAACGCTGTACTGTTTTTATATTTTCGGATTTCTTAGATTCTAATGATTTCGGCGATTCGCTGAAAATTACATCACGCAAGCATGATCTTATTTCTGTGCAAATTTCAGATCCGGCTGAGATGAAATTACATAATGTCGGTTTGCTCAAAATTAAAGACATGGAGACGGGAAAATATTTTTGGATTGATACTTCTCAAAAGAATACCCGTAAACATTTTGCTCAATATCAGCATGAACATCAGCAGAGATTACAAAGTTTAATGACTAAAAACGGCATTGATTTATTGCAGATTGAAACGGGACAGGATTATGTAAAACCGTTGATGGGACTTTTTAAGAGGAGAGAAAAATAATATCGTTTATAATATCCTTCTCGATTTTTATAACTTTCGGCTGTATTAATCTTACTTATCGCATTCAGAAAAAATACATTGGGGTATAAATAATCAAAAAAAAATCGTACCTTTGCACCTCATTTAAAATAATCAATTTTATAAATACTTAAAAACCAAAAGAACAATGGTAAATCAGTATGAAACTGTTTTCATTATGACTCCCGTTTTGTCTGAAGAACAGATGAAGGAAACAGTAAAAAAGTATGAAGCTTTCTTGCAAGAGAAAGGAGCTGAAATTGTTTTTCAAGACAATTGGGGCTTGCGCAAATTCGCCTATCCTATTCAAAAGAAAAACTCAGGCTTCTATCATTTGATAGAGTTTAAAGCTGAAGGTAATGTAATTGCCGATTTGGAAACTGCTTACAAACGCGATGAAAAACTTTTACGATTCTTAACTGTATCGTTAGATAAGTTTGCTGTGGCATACAACGAAAAGAAACGCACCAGAAAAAAAGCGGTTGCAGAAGAAACAGTAGTAACAGAACAATAAAAAATTACAATTATGGCAAGCAACGAAGGAACAGACATAAAATATTTGACACCGATTGCAGTTGAAACCAATCGTAAAAAATATTGCCGTTTCAAAAAAAGCGGTATTAAATATATCGATTATAAAGATGCAGATTTTCTGTTGAAATTTATAAACGAGCAAGGTAGAATTCTTCCCAGAAGATTAACCGGAACATCACAAAAATATCAAAAGAAAGTATCTAAAGCAGTAAAAAGAGCTAGACATTTAGCACTTCTACCGTTTGTTGCAGATATGTTAAAATAATAAGGAGGATAGCATAATGGAAATAATTTTAAGACAAGATGTAGTAAATTTAGGCTACAAAAACGATATAGTTAAAGTTAAAGATGGCTATGCTAACAATTTCCTTATACCTAAGGGTTTGGCTATCATGGCAACTACTTCTGCTAAAAAAGTACGTGAAGAAGATATTAAACAACAAGCTTTCAAGGAAGATAAACTTAAAATCCAAGCTAATGCAATGGCAGAAGCTTTGGCTAATGTATCTTTGAAAATTACTGCTAAAGCAGGCGAAAACAATAAATTGTTTGGTTCTGTAACTTCTCAACAAATTGCTGAAGCTTTGAAAGAACAATACAAACATGATATTGACCGCAAAAAGATTCACATTACAAACGATGTAATTAAAGAACTTGGAAGCTACACGGCTAAAGTGAGCATCTATAGAGAAATAACTGCAGAAATAGCTGTTGAAGTTATTGCAGAATAAAAGTTTTATTACTTGTTTTTAAAGGAGCCGGCTTAGTCCGGCTTTTTTTGATTCTATGGAAGCTGAACGCAAAAGAGGTTAATCAAAAAATAAATTTGAATAACCTCTTTTGTGTTTTGATAATACTTAGTTTTTCGACTAGAATTATTCTTGTGTCCTCGCAGGGACTCGAACCCTGGACCCAATGATTAAGAGTCATTTGCTCTACCAACTGAGCTACGAAGACCTTTATATGCTAATCTTTAATTTAGCGTTGCAAAGATAAACCAAATTGATTTATCTTTAAAATTTATTTTACTCCATTACTCGCAGTTTCACTATGTACAGCTAAGAAAAGAAGATTTCTAATTACAGTTTCTTCAATCTTTTTGTTTGAGCTTTATCTGCTTCTAAAATACTAATGGCATACCCTCCCACCGGAACCAAGTATTGTGTAAGTTTAGATTTATGTGTTACTACAAATTTACGGATTTCATACGATTGCGGATTGGTATTGCAATCGGTTTCTTTAGCATCGCTGTAAATAGTAGCAATATAGGTTTTGTCGGAATCTAAAAAGTCGAAAGTAATATGCGAGGTAAATCCTTTTTCACCGCAGATACTGCCTACAAACCAATTGTTAGTCCCTTTTGCTTTACGAGCTACCGTAATATATTCCGCAGGTTCGGCTTCCAAATATTTACTATCATCCCAATCTACAGCTACATCTTTAATAAACTGGAATGCATCCATGTATTTTTCGTAGGTTTCGGGAAAATCGGCAGCCATCTGCAAAGGACTATACATTGTTACATATAGTGCCATTTGGTTGCAAAGCGTGGTTTTAACACAGGTATGGTTATTGGGTGTATGTTTTTGTAAATCCATTTCAAATATACCGGGCGTGTAGTCCATAGGTCCTCCCATTAAGCGGGTAAAGGGCAAAATTGCGGTATGGTAGGGTTTACTGCCGACTGATGATTGAAATTCTGTCCCTCTGGCTGATTCTTGAGCTAATGTATTGGGATAGGTACGATGTAAGCCTGTTTGATGAACGGCTTCGTGTGCATCGACCATCACTTTGTAATCGGCGGCTTTTTTAATTACATGCAAGTAATGATTAACGAGCCATTGCCCGTAATGATATTCTCCTCTTGGAATAATATCACCCACATATCCGGTTTTTACGGCATTGTAATTATAAGTATTCATAAACCGGAAAGCTGTATCGAGATGCCTTTCATAATTACGGGCTGAAGAAGCGGTTTCGTGATGCATTAATATGCGTACATTTTTGCTTTGGGCATAATCGCGGAGCATGGGTACATCAAAATCGGGATAGGGTGTAACAAAATCAAATACATAATCTTTCATATTGAAACAACACCAATCTTCCCATCCTACATTCCAACCCTCCACCAACACCTGATCGAAGCCATGTTTGGCTGCAAAGTCAATATATTTTTTTACATTTTCATTGTTTGCTCCATGACGACCGTTGGGTTTCAATTTGGTGTAATCTGTAATACCCAATTGTACACTGGGCACATCGGCATAGTTCCATGTACTTTTTCCGATAATCATTTCCCACCATACGCCCACATATTTGATGGGCTTAATCCATGATACATCTTTTATCTTGCAAGGCTCATTCAGGTTTAATATCAATTTGGAAGCTAAAATATCGCGTGCATCTTCGCTTACTACGATGGTACGCCAAGGAGAAGTGCAGGGTGCTTGCAAATGTCCTTTATTTCCTTGTTCATCGGGTGTAAGCCA
>JAVBQU010000082.1:0-3582 GCA_031548675.1 Bacteroidales bacterium | reverse complement strand
TTTTCCCGACCCTGAACTGCCTACAATAGCAATCATTTTGCCTTTTTCAATAGTAAAATTGATGTTTTTCAACACCCAGATAGTTTGGTCAGGATTGTTAAGGTAAGCAAAACTCACATTATCATAGGTAATATTGTGGTCGAAAGTGGGTTTTAAAACTGCATTTTCTTTTTCTACAATACGTTCTGATTCATCTAAAATTTCAAATACCCGTTTGGCAGCCGCATTTCCTTTTTGAATAGTATAAAAACTTGTTACTAAAGCCTGTGCAGGAGGAATCATACGGGCAAAAAGCAATACAAACAAAATCAATAATTCGGGTCGTAGTTCATTATTCAGTACTAATTTCCCTCCATAAAAAATGATAATACATATTGCCATAATAGCAATAAATTCTATGAGAGGAGATGCAGCATCTCTCCGCCTCAATACTTTTTTCATTGCTTTGGCATGCTGGGTATTGGCTTCGTTGAAACGTTCGCTTGCAAAGCTAAAAGCATTAAAAGCTTTTATGATGCGGATTCCTGAAATGCTTTCTTCCAAGTTGGCAATTAAACCGCCCAAACGGTTTTGTCCTTTTTCGGCATTACGTTTTAAGCTTTTGCCTATTTTACCGATTGCCCAAGCGGCTAAGGGTAAAACAACAAGCATCATCAACATCAAATGGGGACTCATGTAAATAAGTGCTGCTGTAAAAAATACGACATTTACCGTATCTTTAATTATAACATGTAAGGAATTGTTGATAGTGATTTCTATATCCAAAATATCGGACGACATACGGGAAAGTATATCTCCTTTACGTTGTTCGTTATAATAACCCACCGGCAGTATGGTAAGTTTACGGTAAAAATCGTTCCGCATATCGCGGATAGCATTATTACGTAATGGAATAATGAAATACAAACCTAAATACCGGAATAAATTGTAAATTAAGGATGAAACACCAAACAGAATGGCAATAAAGAGTAAAGCATAAAAACTGCTATGTTCTACTTTTAAAGTGTATATAAAATAGTTGAAGTTATCAATGATAGATTGTGTATTGAACGACCAAGTTGAGGGTTCTTTAACCGTTTGATTATTGAATAGTATACTTAAAAAAGGGGCTAATAAAGTGAGAGAAAAAAATGAGAATATTACATAAATCAGATTACAGACCAAATTTATAGCTGCTTGTCTCCAATAGGGCTTTATATATTTGAATATCCGGAAAAAGTCTTTCATATCTTAAGTGAGTGGTGAAATGTGAGAGGGAATTACAGGTTAAAACTTGCGTTTCCGCATTCATAGCTAAATTCAATCTTCGTCTATAAAACGTTTGCATATAGGCGAATAAGTTTCTATACGTCTATCACGTAAAAAAGGCCAATGTACACGGTAATAATCACTTTGTTCCAAGTTTAGTTCGGCTACATGAATTTCTTCTTGGTTGTGTGAAGCTTGATACATTACAGTTCCAAATGGATTTGAGATAAATGAACCTCCCCAAAATTTTAATTCTCCCTCCTGTCCTACTCTGTTTACCGAAACCACATGTACGCCGTTGGCAACAGCATGAGAGCGTTGGATAGTCTGCCATGCGTTGTACTGTTCTGTGTTTACTTCATCGGATTGAGATGCAGCCCAGCCGATAGCTGTGGGATAAAATAAAATTTCTGCGCCCATCAATGCCGTAATGCGGGCAGCTTCGGGATACCATTGGTCCCAGCAAATAAGCACACCTATCTTTGCAAAGCGGGTTTGAAAAACTTTATAACCTGTATCTCCGGGTGTAAAGTAGAACTTTTCGTAAAATCCGGGATCATCGGGAATGTGGTTTTTGCGGTATTTCCCTAAATAAGTTCCATCTGCATCCAAAACAGCCGTAGTATTGTGGTATAATCCGTTACTGCGTTTTTCAAACAAGGATGCAATAATGACCACATTCAACTCTTTTGCCATCTGCTGGAATAATTCGGTACTGGGACCGGGAACAGGTTCGGCTAATTCAAAGTTTTTATAATCTTCTACATCACAAAAATATAAGGATTCGAAAAGTTCTTGCAAGCAAATAATCTGAGCTCCTGCTTGAGCGGCTTCTTTAATTTTCTCTTTTGCTTTCTCAATATTTTGGGCTTTGCCGGCTACGCACGACATTTGGATTAATCCTACTTTTACTTTAGATTGCGTCATATTTGTACATCTTCTTTAAGTTGCAAAGATAGTTTTTTTTTGATTATGGAAGTAAACTTAACACCCTGTCTTTTATCAAATATAGAGAGTTTATTTACAAGCATATAATATTTCAAACTAAGAAAAATATCATAGAAATTTTTGAATCATACAATTTTCAGCAACATTTTTAGTTAATATCTGTTGCAAATGAATTATATTTGTATTTCAGTTTTTAACAAATCCATGTATTTAATTAATTCATAAAATTAAACCTATGAAAAAGATTGTTTTAACATTAACAGCAGGACTTTTTGCCGGTTTTACAGTACTAGCAGGTAACCTTTACAATTTGGATGCAAACAAAAATGAAAGATTATTTCTTTCTCAAATAGAAGAAATTGAAGCTTCTCCTTCAAATCCTCCTGTAGATTTTGTAGAAGCTGCCAATAAATCCATTCATGCTGTGGTACATATTAAAACGGAATTGCAGGAACGTACACAATTATATGATGACTTTTTTGGCTTTTTCTTTAACCCTAATCAATCCCGGACATTAACTGCATTTGGTTCCGGTGTTATTATCTCTCCCAACGGCTATATTGTTACCAATAACCATGTGGTTCAAAATGCTGAAAATATCCAAGTAACTTTAAATAACAAACAAGTTTATACTGGAAAACTTATAGGAACGGATCCTTCTACCGATTTGGCACTGATAAAAATCGATGCTACGAATCTACCCACATTGGAATATGCTAATTCTGACGATGTACAAATCGGAGAATGGGTTTTAGCAGTAGGAAATCCTTATAATCTAACTTCTACCGTAACGGCAGGCATTGTAAGTGCAAAGGCACGAAACATTAATATTTTATCGCAAACTTCTGATGATAATCCTATTGAATCTTTTATCCAAACCGATGCGGCTGTAAACAGCGGTAACAGCGGCGGGGCTTTGGTTAACACAAAAGGCGAACTTATCGGAATTAATGCAGCTATCGCTTCTAATACAGGTTCATATACAGGATATTCTTTTGCCATACCGGCAAATATAGTTCGCAAGGTTGTAGGCGATTTAGAAAAATACGGGGTAGTTCAAAGAGGTTACTTAGGTGTTAATATTTTAAGTAACGAAAACATGCTTAATAATAACAATGCTGTAAAAAAAGGGATTGCTGTTGCATCCATTAAACCCAACAGCGGAGCCGAAAAAGCCGGAATTATAAAAGGAGATGTTATTGTGGCAGTAAACAATAGAGAAATCCAATCTTCTGCTGAGCTGAATGAAGTTGTAGGCTTATATAGTCCGGGCGATAAAGTTACCGTAACTATTAACAGAGACGGCAAGCCCAAAAATATAGAGGTTACTTTATTAAATCATAACGATAAAGCCGACCTAATAACTAAAGAAGATATAGCTTCTCA
>JAVBQU010000209.1:0-3165 GCA_031548675.1 Bacteroidales bacterium | reverse complement strand
TTCCTGTTTTATAATAAAAAAGCGGAACTTTTTAGTTCCGCTTTTTTATTCTAAATGCTTAATATAAAAAGGAGTATAATCGGGTAGGAGTTCGGGGTGGAAAACCCAAATTAGATCTTCCAAAATCCGATCCGGAGAAGCAACTCCACTCTCCCAGAAGTCATTTGCTCCAAATGCATTTGTTCGAGCGTTGAAACTAAATACATTTCTTTTTTGTGTGGCATCGAAAAGTTTATGACGATCATCAATTTGAAATAATTCATTTAATGAATTAGCTGGAGCTCCGACCCAAAAATCGGCATGACGAAAGTTATTTAATACAATCTCAAAATTCAAAGGTAAACTTCCTGTACTTTCGTTATTTTGATAAAAATAATCAGCTCCTGCATCTCTTAGCAAATTAGCCATATAACTCTTTCCTCCGGGCATATACCATGTACCTCTAAAATTTCCTCCGCAAAGAATAGTTGGTTTATGTAACAAATCTTTTGTTTTTGATGCAACAGCATTATATCTTTTTTCAATGCCGGAAAAAATACTATCGGCAACCGATTCTTTATTGTAAAAAGCAGCTACAAATTTAATCCATTCAGCCCGCGCAAGTAGCGTTTCTTCCATCCATTCATTATCATAAACAACAGGAATGCCAGACTCTATTAAATGTTTTCCAGCATTATCTTGATCAAATCCACTAATTAATAAAGCACTTGGTTTAATATAGTGTATTTGCTCGATATTAAGGTTAAACGGATCACCTAAATTGATTATTTCCTTTTGAGAAATCTTAGTCGAAATATTTGGGTCATAAATTAAATGAGGAGCAGCTATTCCAATAATGGAATTTTGTTCGTTTAAAAGCTTTATAAATTCCAGTTGTGTACCGCTAACAAGGGCTATTTTTTGTAAAGGAACAAATATTTTCTTGCCATCTGATGGCGTTTTATTTTCCTGATTATTAACTAAATAATAACAATCATATATTATATTATTTTTCCAGGGATTAAAGACAGTAACTTTTTTATATTCTTTAAAATATTCTATTTTAAATCCTTTAGCATGGGCAATATAATGGGTAGAGTCAGCTTGGATTTCGGTTGTTTTTGTGTTTGGTTTACATGAGAACAACAAAAAAAGTAGGAGAGGAGTACATATTTTAACAAATGAAGTCATACTGCAAAATTACCTGTTTTTCTATAAAAGGCAAAAACAATTCAATTTGATATTTGTTTTTTAGATTCAGTTTTATACCTTTACAACAATATTTCAATACCTTTTAAATTATGGAAAAAGATAAACTAGTAACCGTTGCCATTCATACTTACGATGAAGCCCAGAAAGTAAAGGAATTGCTCGAAAGTAATGGAGTTGAAGCTTTTATTCACAATGTGAATTTGGAAAAACCGGTTGTAGCGGCTGGAGTGCGCGTAAGAATAAAAGAGGACGACTTGGCCAAAGCTTTAGGCATTATAGAGCGAATGTACTTAGCGCCTGATTACCAGACAAAACAAAATAAAATTCTTGTTCCTGTCGATTTTTCTGATTATTCGTTGAAAGCATGTGATATAGCTTTTCCTTTGGCGGCAAAAACAAATGCAGAAATAGTTTTACTACATGTTTATTTTAACCCAGTATATAATAGTATACCATTTTTTGATTCTACACCGTATTCAATTAAAGATGATGAGATATTGCGTCGCATTATAAGTCAATCTACAGCAGATATGCAAAATTTGACTAATATTCTAAGACGAAAAATGGAATCACAAGAACTACCTCAAGTAGTTTTCTCTACAAGAATTCAAGATGGTATTCCTGAAGAAGAGATTGTTCGTTTCTGCAAGGAGAATAACCCAAATATGATTATTATGGGTACCAGAGGAAAAGATCGTAAGGAATTGGACTTGATAGGGAGCGTAACTGCCGAAATAATAGAACGCAGCAAAGTGCCTGTTTTAACAATTCCGGAAGATACAAATGTTGATTTTAAAAATATTGAAAATGTGGCATTTATAACAAATTTTTCGGACAAAGATCTAGTCACTTTCGAAAAATTAGCAGAATTTCTGAAATTATTTAATCCTACAGTACATTTAATTTATTTCTCAGATATTTCACTTGGTACCAAACAACTAGATGGAGTTAAAGCTTATATTGATAGGAAATATTCTAATTTAAAAATAAAATACTCATCGATTGATGATACAGATATATTGAATGATTTGGATAAATTTATTGAAACAAATAATATTGATGTTGTAAGTTTAAATTCATTCAAACGAAATATCTTCTCACGATTATTTAATCCAAGCATTGCTCGCAAAATGGTTTTTCATAGCAATACACCAATGCTGATATTTCAATCTTAAAATATTAAAAGACGCTTAAAATTAGCGTCTTTCTTTTTATACATATATTTCCTATAATTAATATTATGTTAAATAACAATTATAAAATAAATCCCCGGCTCTATTCCAGGGATTTATTTGTCTATCGTTAATAACCAAGTAAAGCATTCATCTTAGCTTCTTCTTTTGTCATTTTTAGTTTTTTATATGTATTTCTTAGGGTTCTGAATGTGGCATCATCTTTTAAACCGAGTTCGATAGCCTTATCAAAATATGGAAATGCTTGCTTAAAAATCACCATAGCTTGCTTTTTGTATTCTTCGGTTTCTTTATCTGATCTGGCAAAAACAGCTTTGTCGTACAAAACTTCAGCATCATCTAATATAAGCATTCCATAAGCAGAATAAGCAGAAGCATAATCAGGTTTTAAATCAATTGTTTTTTGGAAATCAGCTTTAGCTTTACTCCTGCTCTCTTTCTTTTGAGAATAAATATATCCACGCATATAATACAATACATAATCATTTGGAGAGTTTTCTATAGCTTTATCAATGTTAGCTAAAGCTTCTTGTTCTTTACCCATATTCAATTGATATTGAACGCTATTTACTAAGAAAAACGGTTCTGTTGGAAATAAAGTAGATCCTTCATTCAAAGTAGCAAGAAATACAACTGTGTCTTTATCAGCCATTTGCTCATTGAATAATACTTTCATTACACTTTTCAAATCTTCTTTAGTTGAAGTGTATGTAGTATCTGATGGTTGAGCTATTTTAGTGTTTCCTTCAAAAATAGCTTGCGAAGGCATATTTATATAATC
>JAVBQU010000242.1:0-8900 GCA_031548675.1 Bacteroidales bacterium | reverse complement strand
AAAGCCGGTTGGGATACACACGGTTTGCCCGTAGAATTGGGCGTAGAAAAGAATTTAGGCATTACCAAAGAAGATATAGGCGTTAAAATTTCGGTAGACGATTATAATAAGGCTTGCCGCGAAGAGGTAATGAAATACAAGGATTTATGGGATGACTTGACCCAAAAAATGGGTTATTGGGTAGATTTGCAAAACCCTTACATTACTTTCGACAACGAATATATTGAAACGCTTTGGTTTTTGCTTTCAGAATTGTATAAAAAAGGATTTTTGTATAAAGGATATACCATTCAGCCCTATTCTCCGGCTGCCGGAACCGGTTTGAGTTCGCACGAGTTGAATATGCCGGGCTGTTACCGCGATGTAAAAGATACGACTTGTGTGGCTCAATTTGAAGCGATTTCTGATGAAAAGCTGGAAAAATTAGTTGGCAAGGTTTCTGATTTACCTTCAGGAAAAGTATATTTCTTGGCTTGGACAACCACACCTTGGACATTACCTTCAAATACTGCTTTGGCTGTAGGCCCAAACATCGATTATATGTTAGTGCAATCGTTTAATCCATACACTGGCAGTCCGATTTGTGTGATTTTGGCAAAACCATTGTTGAATGCACATTTTCCTGAAAAGAATGCCGAAATCCCCTTTGAAGATTATAAACAAGGCGATAAAAATATTCCATTCAAGGTATTGAGAGAATTCAAAGGCAAAGAATTAGCCGGAATTTCCTATCAACAACTTATTCCGTTTGTAAAACCCGAAGGCAAAGCTTTTCAAGTAATTACAGGCGATTTTGTTACTACCGAAGATGGAACAGGGATTGTACATATTGCCCCTACTTTTGGTGCGGACGACGACCGTGTAGCAAAGCAATCGGGCATTTCGCCTTTAATTTTGATTGACAAAGAAGGAAAACGCCAACCCATGGTTGATCGTTCTGGTAGGTTTTTCAAAATTGAAGATTTAGATAAAGATTTCGTTCAAAAACAAGTAAATGTAGAATTGTACAAAGATTTTGCCGGACGTTTTGTAAAAAATGATTACGACCCTACTCTTACCGAAAAAGACCCGACTTTAGATGTAGATTTATCGGTAATGCTGAAACAGCAAGGTTTGGCGTTTAAAATTGAAAAATATACACACAATTATCCGCATTGCTGGCGTACCGACAAACCTGTATTATATTATCCTTTAGATAGTTGGTTTATAAAAACTACTGCCGTAAAGGAACGCATGATAGAACTGAATAAAACCATCAATTGGAAGCCCGAAGCTACCGGTAGCGGACGTTTTGGCAATTGGTTGGAAAATTTGGTAGATTGGAATTTATCACGCTCACGCTATTGGGGAACACCGCTTCCAATTTGGCGTACCGAAGATGGAACCGAAGAAATCTGCATCGGTTCAGTAGCACAGTTGAGCGAGGAAATCGAAAAATCTATCAAAGCCGGATTTATGGATAAAAATCCATACAAAGGTGATTATAAATCATTTGATTTGCATCGTCCATACATTGATGGCATATTCCTTGTTTCGCCTTCAGGCAAAAAAATGACAAGAGAATTGGATTTAATTGACGTTTGGTTCGACTCGGGCGCTATGCCTTACGCACAAGTACACTTCCCGCAGGGAAGTTTTTCTGGACAGTTCCCCGCCGATTTTATTGCCGAGGGAGTTGATCAAACACGTGGTTGGTTCTTTACTCTGCATGCTATTGCCACCATGTTGTTCGACTCTGTTTCATTTAAAAATGTAGTTTCCAATGGGTTGGTATTAGATAAAAACGGCAACAAAATGTCGAAACGTTTAGGCAATGCCGTTGACCCATTCCAAACGATTGAGAAATATGGACCCGATGCTACCCGTTGGTATATGATTACCAATTCGCAGCCTTGGGACAATTTAAAATTCGATTTGGAAGGGATAGACGAAGTACGCCGTAAATTCTTTGGAACACTTTATAATACATACAGTTTCTTTGCTTTGTATGCTAATATTGACGGATTTGCTTATGCAGAAAAAGATATAGACATTACTAAACGTCCAGAGATTGACCGTTGGATTTTATCGGAATTGAATACCTTGATAAAAAATGTAGATTCATACTATAATGATTATGAACCTACAAAGGCAGGGCGTGCTATTCAGGATTTTGTAGATGAATATTTGAGCAATTGGTATGTACGTCTTTGTCGTCGCCGTTTTTGGAAAGGCGAGTACAGCGAAGATAAAATTTCGGCTTACCAAACCCTATATACTTGTTTGGAAGTATTGGCAAGACTTTCAGCGCCTATTGCCCCATTTTTTGCTGAACGTTTGTTCTGCGATTTGAATACCGTAACGCAAAAAATCAACACTCAATCAGTACATCATACTGATTTCCCTGTGGCAAATGAAAGTTTGATCGACAAAGATTTGGAAGAACGCATGCAATTGGCACAAAAGATTTCATCTATGGTGCTTTCACTGCGTAAAAAAACTAATATCCGCGTACGTCAACCCTTGACTAAAATTATGATTCCCGTAAACGGAAAGCATTTACAAAACCAGATAGAAGCAGTTAAAGATTTAATCCTTTCTGAAGTCAATATCAAAACCATTGAGTTTTTGAGTACTGATAATAATATTTTGGTAAAGAAAATTAAAGCCAATTTCAAGACTTTGGGACCTAAATACGGCAAAATCATGAAAGGCATTGCCACAGCCTTGGAAAGCTTTTCACAAGAACAAATTGCAGAAATTGAGCAAAAAAACACTTACACTTTACAAATAGATGGAGAAACTGCCGAACTGACCTTGAATGACGTGGAAATCATCACGCAAGATATTCCGGGTTGGGTAGTTGCCAATGAAGGTACTTTGACAGTAGCTTTGGACATCAGTATTACGCAAGATTTGAAAGACGAAGGCATTGCCCGCGAGTTGGTAAACCGTATTCAGAATATCCGCAAAGAAAACAATTACGATGTAATGGATAAAATTAAAGTCGATTTACAACAACATGTAGAAACTGATGCTGCCATTACAAAGTATAAAGAGTATATTTGTTCTGAAACCTTAACCGAACAACTAAATTTGGTTGCTTTGGTAACTTCACCCGAAAAACAGTCTATTGAAATTGTAGATGGTTTAAGTTTGGATGTTTGGGTAAGAAGATAGGGATTAATTAAAAATGATTCAAAATTACCGCCAATGCAAAACATCATACTTTACACCACCACTGATGGACAAGTAAATGATCAAGTCCAATATGAAGACGATACGTTTTGGCTTACCCAAAAACGTATGGCGGAGCTTTTTGGTGTAGATGTTAGAACCATAAATGAACATTTGCAAAATATTTTCAAGTCTGAAGAATTATCCAAAAATGTAACTATCCGGAAATTCCGGATAGTTCAGCAAGAAGGTAATCGTGAGGTTGCTCGAGAACTTGACTTTTAGAATCTCGATGCCATTATTGCCGTTGGTTATCGGGTAAATAGCTATCAGGCAACACAATTTCGCATTTGAGCGACTGATACGCTTAAAGAATCCGTTAAGGTTTTTAGAAAAATTCAGGATGAGCATTATCTCTCTGATTTTGATAAAGAAATAAAACGAATAGAAGGGCAAATGAATAATAACAATATCAATGGTTTGATATTGAATATTGAATTAGAAAAATTCACATTGAAGCCATTAACTACTAAAATGTCATGAAGAAAACATTATTCATAAAAATATGTTTAGTTTTAGCCCTTATAGTTATTAGTGGGAAGATTCCTGCACAAACAAAAGTTGAAACCACAACCAATTCGGGAGCTAAAATACAAACGACCGATATGCAGTCTAAAGAAAATAAACTTTACTTCGGAATGGGCTTCGGTTTGGATTATGGAGGGTTGGGTGTAAAGTTTGAACTTTTACCTGTAAAGCATGTAGGATTATTTTTCGGGGGAGGATATAATTTTTATGAATTGGGCTGGAATGTAGGGGGAACTATTAAATTGACTCCGGATAAAAAAGCGTCGCTAAATTTTATAATTATGTATGGCTATAATGGTGTTACCGTAGTTAAAGGTGCATCGCAATACGATATGGTTTCATACGGTGCTACAGTAGGGGCAAATGTTGATATTAAAGTGGGGAAAAAAGGGAATAAATTCAGCATAGGATTTTTGATACCTTTTCATTCTGCTGAATTTGAAGACAACTATGATAGAATTAAAAATGATCCATCCATTACAATGGTAACAGAATCATTACCGATACTTGCCAGCTTTGGGTTTAATTTTGCTTTATAATAAATTGTATTCTAAACTTATTTAAGTGATTAAAAATAACTAAACAGTTAAACACGATATATGACTTCACAAGAAATACGCCAAAAATTCTTAGATTTTTTCGAAAGCAAACAGCACCAAATTGTGCCGTCTGCTCCTATGGTAATTAAAAACGACCCTACTTTGATGTTTACCAATGCAGGGATGAACCAATTTAAAGATATTTTCTTGGGCAATTCGCCTGTAAAATACCCACGCATTGCCGATACTCAGAAATGTCTTCGTGTATCGGGAAAACATAACGATTTAGACGTTGTTGGGCATGATACCTACCATCATACCATGTTTGAGATGCTAGGCAATTGGTCGTTTGGCGACTATTTCAAAAAAGAAGCCATTGAATGGGCATGGGAATTACTTACCAAAGCTTTAGGCATAAGCAAAGACTGCTTATATGTTACCGTTTTTGGCGGCGATGAAAAAGAAAACTTGGGTAAAGATATGGAAGCATACGATTTTTGGAAACAATTCATAGCCGAAGACCGTATTTTATTTGGTTCCAAAAAAGATAATTTCTGGGAAATGGGCGATCAAGGTCCTTGCGGTCCCTGTTCAGAAATCCACGCCGATATTCGTTCTAGCGAAGAAAAAGCGAAGGTTTCAGGCAAAGATTTAGTTAACAACGACCATCCACAAGTAATAGAAATCTGGAATTTGGTTTTTATCCAATATAATCGTTTGGCAAACGGAAGTTTAGAACAGCTTCCAGCCAAACATGTAGATACCGGTATGGGCTTTGAGCGTTTATGTATGGTTTTACAAGGAAAACAATCAAACTACGACACCGATGTTTTTCAACCATTGTTGCAAGCTTTGGCTCAAAAAGCCGGCAAGGTTTATGGTACAAATGAAAAAGCTGATATTGCCATGCGGGTTTGTGCCGACCACTTACGTGCAATTTCTTTTGCTATTGCCGACGGGCAATTGCCTTCAAACGCCAAAGCCGGTTATGTAATCCGTCGTATTTTACGCAGGGCTGTTCGCTATGGTTATACATTCTTAGATTTTAAAGAACCATTTTTATATCAAATATTTCCTGTTCTGGTGGAGCAAATGGGAAGCCATTTTCCGGAATTAAAATCACAGGAAGCTTTGATTTCACGGGTTATTTTGGAAGAAGAACAAGCTTTCTTACGTACGCTTTCAAACGGAATTTTTAAGTTTGAAAATTATATCAAAAATACTTCTATAAAAATTATTGATGGGAATTTTGCTTTTGAACTTTTCGATACCTATGGTTTTCCGATAGATTTAACGCAGTTGATGGCTCAAGAAAAAGGTTTGACCGTTGATATGGAAGGTTTTGCCAAAGGTTTGGAAGAGCAGAAAAACCGTTCACGTCAAGCAGCTACAGTTGATACTGACGATTGGGTTGAAGTCCGCAAAGGAGAAGAAACACAATTTATAGGTTACGACACACTTTCATGCGAAATTGAAGTTTTGCGTTATCGCAAAGTGAAAACCAAAGATAAAGAGTTTTATCAATTGGTTTTCGACCGCACACCTTTTTATGCCGAATCGGGCGGACAAGTGGGTGACAGCGGAACGATCGAAAGTAATGGAAAGGCTACTCCTATTTTCAATACAAAAAAAGAAAATAATCTCAGCGTTCATTTGGTAAATGAATTGCCTGAAGATATTTCGGCTACTTTTACAGCTCATGTAAATATTGATAAACGCCGCCAAACCGAAGCTAATCACACAGCTACACACTTGCTGCATAAAGCCTTACGCGAAGTTTTAGGAACACATGTGGAACAAAAAGGTTCGCTGGTGGAAGATAGCCGTTTGCGTTTCGATTTCTCACACTTTTCGAAAATGACCGATGAAGAAATCCGCAATATAGAACGTAAAGTAAATGAGGCAATCCGTGCCAATACTTTATTAGAAGATTTCAGGCAAATTCCTATTGAAGAAGCCCATAAAATGGGTGCTATGGCATTGTTTGGCGAAAAATACGGCGAAACTGTCCGTGTGGTAAAATATGGAGATTCTATTGAATTTTGCGGAGGAACACACGCACAAGCAACAGGCAATATCGGCATGTTTAAAATATTGAGCGAAGGAGCCATTGCCTCTGGAATCCGCCGTATAGAAGCTATTACCGGCAAAGCTGTTGAAGAACATTTGTATTATGTGCAAGATGTTTTCAGAAACATTACCAGTTTGTTGAATAATCAGCAAGATTTTTCAGCCGCTATCCGCAAAATGATTGATGAAAATAGCGGATTGAAAAACCGTATTACAGAATTTCAACAAGAGCAAGCCAGAACACTTCAAAAACATTTTTCGGAAACCGTTGAAAATATGGATGGAATAAAAATCATTTCACACATTGTAAGTTTCGACCCCGAAGTACTAAAAAATGCCATTATGTTTTTGCGTAATGATATGGATAATTTTGCGGTAATCTTGGGTTCCGACTTTGGCGGAAAACCTACCCTATTAGTTGCCATCAGTGATGATTTGGTAAAAGCCGGAAAAAATGCCTCAAATATTGTACGCGAAGCTGCTAAAGAAATTCAAGGCGGCGGTGGCGGACAACCAAATTTTTCTACTGCCGGAGGTAAAAACTTGGATGGGTTGGAAAAAGCGGTAGTAAAGGCAAGAGAATTATTACTAGGATAAACTTATTCGTTTCCCCGATAAAAACATACCCCTTGAATAGCTTTAACTATTCAAGGGGTATATTTTTGTATTATTATTCTTTTTAGTTTCATTTACCTAAGAATATGCCTTTAAGCCAACGCAGATATAAACTCCCCTCTCCCAATCCTTAGCCGAACCTTCATATTCTCTTTAAATACAGCTTTCCTTATTGATTTCTTAAAATAATTGTTTTTCAATTTTTTATATCATAAAAAATGTGTAATATTGCATTCGTTAAATATTGATTATGCTTTGTTAATAATAAACAAACACCTTGTTTATTTGTTATTGATGTAAACCATAAAACTGCTTATGCCAATTCAATTGGATAATATAATTCTACAATTGAATAAACTATTGTCATTAGGGCATTGAACAAAGTATCAAAATTAAAATCATAAACTAAAAATAAATCGCTATGGATAATTCTAAAAGAGGAAAATGTCCGGTAATGCATGGTGCGAATACCGAATCTACTGATTCTGTATTGAGTTGGTGGCCCAATGCTCTTAATCTGGATATTTTGAGCCAGCATGACACAAAAACCAATCCTTATGGAGAAAGCTTTAATTATGCAGAAGAATTTGCAAAGTTAGATTTAGAAGCGGTGAAAAATGATCTGAAAAATCTAATGATTGACAGTCAGGAGTGGTGGCCTGCCGATTGGGGACACTATGGCGGGTTGATGATTCGTATGGCATGGCATAGTGCAGGCACTTACCGCATTGCAGACGGACGCGGCGGAAGCAACACCGGAAATCAGCGTTTTGCCCCACTAAATAGTTGGCCTGATAATGTTAATCTCGATAAAGCTCGCCGTCTTTTATGGCCTATTAAGAAGAAATACGGCAACAAAATTTCTTGGGCAGATTTATTTATCTTAGCAGGAAACATGGCTTACGAATCTATGGGATTCAAAACATTTGGTTTTGCAGGAGGTCGTGAAGATATTTGGCATCCGGAAAAAGATATTTATTGGGGTGCTGAAAAAGATTGGTTAGGTAAATCTCGTTATTCGGATAGTGCTGAAAGCGAATCGCTTGAAAATCCATTAGCAGCCGTACAAATGGGCTTAATTTATGTAAATCCCGAAGGCGTTGACGGAATTCCTGACCCTTTGAAAACAGCAAAAGATATGCGGACAACATTCAAACGTATGGCTATGAATGACGAAGAAACTGTTGCTTTAACCGCAGGGGGACATACTGCTGGTAAAACGCACGGGAACGGAGATGCTTCTGTTTTAGGACCCAATCCCGAAGCTGCCGATTTAGAAACCCAAGGCTTCGGATGGATGAATCCCAAAGGAAAAGGCAATGCGGAACATACTGTAAGCAGCGGGCTGGAAGGTGCTTGGACAACTACCCCGAATAAATGGAATCATACTTATTTTCATATATTATTAAATCACGAATGGGAAAACGTAAAAAGTCCTGCGGGAGCACATCAATGGGAACCCATAAATATGAAAGAAGAGGATAAACCTTTTGACGCACATATTCCCGGCGTTCGGAGAAATCCCATGATGACGGATGCAGATATGGCTCTGAAAATGGATCCTGACTATCGTAAAATTTCTGAACGCTTTTATAATGATCCTGCCTATTTCGAAGAAGTTTTTGCCAAAGCATGGTTTAAATTAACACATCGTGATTTAGGACCTAAAAACCGCTATCTTGGACCTGATGCTCCAAAAGTAGATTTAATTTGGCAAGACCCTATCCCTAAGGTTGATTATACTCTTTCTGAATCAGAGATTGAAGAATTAAAAACAAAATTGTTAAATTGTGGTTTATCACGCATAGACCTTATCAATACTGCATGGGACAGTGCCAGAACATTCCGGGGTTCTGATTTTAGAGGCGGTGCTAATGGTGCCAGAATACGACTTGTTCCTCAAAAAGATTGGGAAGGCAACGAGCCGGAAAG
>JAVBQU010000057.1:0-17178 GCA_031548675.1 Bacteroidales bacterium | reverse complement strand
ACAGGGTATTATATAAAAGGGCTGTCTTTTAGAGACAACCCTTTCATATATTTCAGATTTTATATTTATTTCAACCCTCTACGTTCAAGCAAAGGATCTACACTGGGTTGTTTTCCTCTAAAATTGAGGTACATCTGCATTGCATCCATACTTCCGCTTTTTGATAATACTTCTTTGCGGAATTTATCGGCAATGGTTTTATCAAAAATGTTTCCGGTTTCTTTAAAGGCTGCAAAAGCATCGGCATCGAGCCATGCAGACCAAATGTAGCTGTAATATCCTGCAGAATATCCACCATCAAAAATATGGCTAAAATAAGTACTGCGGTAACGGGGAGGAATTTGCTTAATTAGTCCTATTTTATTCATGGCACTGTTTTCAAAAGATACAATATCTAATTTTTGTTCTTTATCTAAAACATAATAATCCATATCGAGCAATGAAGCGGCTAAATATTCGGTAGTGGCAAAGCCTTGATCGAATTTAGCAGTTTGTTGAATTTTGGTAATTAATGCATCGGGCATTACTTCTTTGGTTTGGTAATGTTTTGCATACATTTTCAATACTTCGGGTTCCATCGCCCAGTTTTCCATTATTTGTGAAGGCAATTCTACAAAATCGCGGGGAACATCGCTTTTATAGGTAACATTAGAAAATAAACCATGTAAAGCATGTCCGAATTCATGGAAGAAGGTTTGAGCTTCATCAATGTTAAGCAATACAGGTTTGTCGCCCACCGGTTTTGAAAAATTAAATACGATAGAAAGTATCGGAGCTACATTGCTTCCGTCTGCTTTTTTGTGTTGATCGCGGAACGATGTACACCATGCTCCGCCGCGTTTGCTTGCACGTGTATAAAAATCCATATACACGATTCCTAAATGTTTTGCATCGGCATCTTTAACTTCCCACACGGTAACATCAGGGTAATAAACCGGTGCATCTTTTATTTGGGTAAATGTAATTCCATATAATTTACCACTTACTTGGAAAACGCCATCGCGGACATTATCTAATGAAAAATAAGGTTTAATGGCTTCTTCGTCTAAATCATATTTGGCTTTGCGGACTTTTTCGGTATAGTAACGCCAATCCCATGCTTCTAATTTTGCATTCTTGCCTTCTTTATCCATCATTTTTTGTAATTCGGCTGCTTCTTTTTTAGCATTTGCCAAGGCGGGAGTCCAAAGTTTATTCAATAAATCGTATACGTTGGTAGAATTTTTTGCCATGCGTTCTTCTAAAACAAATTCGGCATAGTTTTTGTAGCCTAACAATTGGGCTTTCTGCATTTGCAGATTTACCAAACTATTGATGACTTCTTTATTGTCGTTTGCATTATTATTGTTGGCACGATGCGTCCATGCTGTCCAGATTTTTTCGCGGAGTTGGCGGTTATCTGCAAATTGTAAAAATGGTAATACGCTTGGATTATTTAAAGTAAAAATCCATTTTCCGTCTTGTTTATTTTCTTGGGCTGTATGGGCTGCGGATGCAACTAAATCTTCTGGCAAACCTGCCAAATCTTCTTTTTTATCAACTACCAATTGAAAGCCATTGGTTTCTGCTAAAAGATTTTTTCCATATTTATTGGCTTGTACTGATAATTCTTCATTAATTTTACGAAGTTTAGTTTGGTTTTCTGCTGACAGGTTGGCTCCTCCACGTACAAAACTTTTGTATGTTTCTTCTAAAATAAATGCTTGTTCTGCATTCAGGTTTAATGATGCTTTATTTTCGTATACAGTTTTTATACGGGCAAAAAGTTTTGCATCCATACTGATGTCGTCTCCATGTTTTGTAAGCATGGGAGCAATCTTTTCTTCCAATGCCTGCATTTCTTTAGAAGTATTGGCACTTGATAAATTAAAAAATACAGCAGATATTCTGTTTAATAATTCACCGCTGCGATTAAAAGCTCCTATTGTGTTCTCAAAATTAGGGGATTCTGTTGAAGAAATAATTTTGTTGATTTCTTCTTTATGTGCTACCATGCCTTTTTCAAAAGCGGGCATATAATGTTCGATTTTAATTTTTTCGAATGGTGGTGCTTGGAAAGGCGTGTTCCATTCCATTAATAAAGGATTTTCTTCTTTCATTTTGTCTGATTGTTTTTTGTTTCCACAAGCAGCTAACAAAGTTGCTGCAAGCAGGATGGGAAATAAACTTTTACGCATAATGATTAAGTTATTCGATTAATATTATATATGATATGCAAAGTTATCATTATTTTTTGGAGGTTCAATCTTTTGTTTGCAGAATGCAGGATAAATTGATGGAGTATTGTAATCTTTTCTGCTGTAAGAGTTAATCAATTCGTTACATATTTTATAGTAATGCTTGGAATAATGAGAACGGAACCGAAGCCCGACGAAGTTAAATTAAATTTTCGACAAACAACAAAGAGCATTAAGCTGAATGCTGACAAAAGCACGAGCAGCAAAATAAAAAAGCAGGCGGGCTTTTGATGAACAGCCCGCCTGCTTTTACTTGAAAGCCCGCCACCTTTCGGGTAAACTCCCGCCTGCTTTTGGCTAATCGGTCAGTAACGCATTGAGCAACGAAAACAGAAAAATTTAAAATTTTTGATTATCAGTTGTTTTTACAGATCTCAAAAATAAAAAAACTCTGCTAGTTATGAATAAGCCCGAAATAAAGATTAATCTTTATTTCGGGCTTATTATTTTAGATAATAGAAAATTTATTTTCTCCCAATCACTTTTAATGCTGCTTCTACAACATTGGGTGTATCTAAGCCGTATTTTACAATAAGCTCATCGGGAGTTCCGCTTTCGCCAAAAACATCGTGTACCGCAACCATCTCGATAGGCGTAGGCATATTTTCTGCTAAAAGCTGAGCTATGCTATCTCCTAAGCCTCCATGTTTTTGATGTTCTTCTGCCGTTACCACACAACGGGTTTTAGCAACGGATTTCAATACAGCTTCTGTATCGAGCGGTTTGATGGTATGAATATTGATAATTTCAGCCTGAATACCTTTGGCAGCTAAAATAATGCCTGCTTCTAAAGCTTTCCATACCAAGTGTCCGGTTGCAAATATGGTAACGTCTGTTCCTTCATTAAGCATAACTGCTTTCCCAATTTGGAAAGGCATGTTTTCGGGTATAAAATTAGGTACTTTCGGACGACCAAAACGCAAATACACGGGTCCTTGATGATTTGCAATCGCTATGGTTGCCGCTTTGGTTTGATTAAAATCGCAAGGATTGATAACTACCATACCGGGAAGCATTTTCATCAAACCTATATCTTCTAATATCTGATGGGTAGCCCCATCTTCTCCCAAAGTTACTCCGGCATGCGATGCACAAATTTTTACATTCTTATTGGAGTAGGCTACCGACTGCCTGATTTGATCATAGACCCTGCCTGTTGCAAAGGCTGCAAAAGTTCCGGCAAATGGAATTTTTCCATTAATAGATAGTCCGGCTGCCATGCCGATCATATTGGCTTCGGATATTCCGGATTGAAAATAACGATCGGGAAATGCTTTTTGAAAATCCTGCATTTTTAGCGATTCTGTTAAATCGGCACAAAGTGCCACAACATTAGGGTTGGTTTTACCTAATTCTAACAAACCGGCGCCAAAACCGGAACGGGTATCATTTTGATTAATTATTTCGTAAGTTTTCATATATATTTTATTTTCAAGATTTCAAATTTCAAACTTCAAGATTTTTTTACCACAGAGAGCTTCTAAGCCAGATGCTTTCTTATTCATCGTTTACAGTTAAAACTAATTTTTTTCCATATTGATAGCGGTTGTCCTACCGGGTTCTATCACAAATATTTTTTCTATAGTGTAAGATGCACGCGTTGCATACTTTGATCGCATAACGGCATAATATTTTCCGGGAAGCAAAGCTATGTTCTCTACCTTAAGGTTATTATCTAAATCACAAACCCACTCTAATTTTCCTTTTTCGGTACTTACAAAAACACTGCCGAACATACCATCGGTAAGTTTAGTTACGGTAAGTAGTCCCGGATTCGGAATTTCAACCGTAGTTGTATGACTTTGCGAAATGGTAACATTTTCTATATTGAGACGGGGCAAAGACTGTACTTCCAAATCATATTTGCCTGTAATATATTTCGCTGATTGATTCAACATCTGCTTATTGACAACTTCGCATTTATTCTGTTCTTTTACCAGCACATCCCACAAGCGGGCATGTGGAAAAATAGAACCTCCCAAAGGTTTTACGACTAAAAAACCCTGAGGCGTTGAAATCGGAATAATATTATGCCTGCCCGGATCTAACTGCACATTCTTACGTTCTACCTTAGGTAAGGTATGTATTACTATGTCGTAAGTAAGTAAAGGGTCTAATAAAAGAGTATCCGGCACGCCGCGTCCATTAAGTGTATGTATATAATTATATTTCAATTTCCCTGATTTGCTATCATAAAATGTCATATTGACATTGGTCTCCGTAGGTTCTCCCGATGCATCCAGCAAGTTTACCTGAGCTGTAGTTTCGTTCAATATTTGTGAAATTACAATGCTTAACGCATTGGTAAACTGACCTTCTTCCGTAGCATCAAAATAAGTTCCTACGCAATCGAAACTTTCATGAAAATTTTTGCCGATACCTATTACAAATGGTTTGAGGATAATTCCTTTACGCTGCAATTCCAAAGAAGCTTCGCATGGGTCTCCCCCACACTCTTCAATACCGTCAGTTATCAGAATTATTACATTCCGGCAATTATCACAATAATCAGAAAAATCATCTGCTGATTTTATAAGTGTAGATGCAATGGGCGTTGTACCGCGGGGAACTAATGTGCGTAGTTTATTTTTTATACGGTCAATATTATGGCTTCCAAAAGGAACTTCTAAACGGGTATCATTGCAATCTTGCGGGGGAAAATTTTTGGTATGTCCGTAAACTCTCAACGCTAATTCAATATTAGGCACGCTTTTTAAGCTATCCAAAATATTTGACAAAAAATGCTGGGCTATATTTATCTTCGTATCGCTCTGCCAACGGGCATACATGCTTTGCGAACAATCGAAAATAAACAAAATGCGTGTTTTGGGAAGATTAGGGTATGTAATCTTGGGATTATAATAGCCTTGAGCTTGTCCGAACAAAATCAGACAAGCCCAAAACAATATAAACAAACATTTTTTTAATCTCATAATTAAGGTACAGCTTGTTTTACCGGCTTACTCTTAATAATCTCCTAAAGTTTCTGGTAACTGAGCCAAAGCTTTAGCTGCCTGCTCATCGCTAGGAGCCACACCGTGCCATTTATGTGTTCCCATCATAAAATCAACGCCGCATCCCATTTCGGTATGCAATAAAATCATTATAGGTTTCTGCTTGCCTGTATTAAGCTTCGCTTCTTCCAATATTTTCACTACATCTGTCATGTTATTTCCTTTGGCTTCAAAAACCATCCATCCAAAAGCTTCCCATTTAGCTCTTAAATCTCCTAATGAAATAATTTCATCCGTAGGTCCATCTATTTGCTTTTTATTATAATCGATAGACGCAATCAAATTATCTACCTTGTTAGATGCCGCATATAAAGCAGCCTCCCAAATCTGTCCTTCCTGCAATTCTCCATCTCCATGCAAAGTATAAACCAAAGCATTATCACCATCTAGTTTTTTTGCCAACGCAGCCCCTATCCCTACAGATAAGCCCTGACCCAATGATCCGGAAGCTACCCGTACACCCGGTAAATGATGAGCTGTACAAGGATGACCTTGTAAACGAGAACCTAATTTACGGAAAGAAGCCATTTCGCTTACAGGAAAATAGCCTGAACGGGACAAAACACTATAGAATACAGGAGAAATGTGCCCGTTGGAAAGGAAAAATAAATCTTGATTTTTACCTTCCATAGTAAAATTTTTAGGGACGTGCTTTAGAATTTTAAAATATAAAGCAGTCATAAAATCGGCAGCACCTAAAGAACCTCCGGGATGTCCCGATTTGGCGCCATGCACCATACGAATAATATCTCGTCTTACTTGTGTTGCTGTCTGTTCTAATTGTTCTATTGAATACATTATAAATATATCGGAGTAAGTTTTTATTAATGATTTTTATTAAAGTACAAAGATACGCCTTTTTTCTAAGGCTTAATTGAAAGAAAAATAGAATTATACCAAAGAAGCTAACAAAGATTTTAAAGAATTTTCAAGAAAAGTATTCGGAATTACTAAGCCTTATCAATTTTCATCTCTATTTGTAGGTCAGAAGCAATTTTTTTCAGATCATCCATCACATTATCCAAGACAATCAAACCCTCCTGCATGCGTATTTTTTCCCATCTACGCTCAGGCTCTCCGGGAATTAATACTTCTTGATGTCCCTGTGCAGGTTTGGCATTCTTAAATGTTTGTATCCATTTATCCATTTGGGATTTAAAAACTTCTTTCGGTTGAAAAGCATCAATACGCATAGCCCCAAAAAAATGCCCTGTTCCCTTCCCTACGGATGTATTTAAAACAGGTAAATAACCTACTGATGGAGGAACAAAGGGTCCAAAATTAGCACCGGAAAAAACAGCCGAAAATATATCGACAATAGCTCCTAAACAATACCCTTTGTGACTTCCATGTTGATAGTCTCCGCCTAAAGGAAGTATAGCCCCTCCTTGGGTAAGGATATTAGGGTCTGTTGAAGAAATTCCATCTTTATCTTGTACAAAGCCTTGTGGAGCTTGCTCTCCTTTGCGGTGCATCACATCAAGTTTTCCCCTTGCAATAGGCGTTGTGGCAAAATCCGCCACAAAAGGAGGTTCATTTCCCGACGGAATAGCAACTGAAATAGGATTAGTTCCCAATAATTTATCGGTTGACCATGTAGGAGCCACTAAAGGATTGGCATTAGTCATCGCAATACCAATCATATCATGTTCCAATGCCAACATAGTATAATATCCGGCTATGCCATAATGATTGGAATTACATACCGAAACCCAGCCTGTTCCTACATTTTTAGCCTTTTCTATAGCCACTCTCATCGCATAATCTCCAACCAGCATACCCAGTCCCGAATCTCCATCCACTACTGCTGTAGAAGGGGTTTCATGCACAATTTGTATATCAGGATTACTTTTTAAGCGGTTTTGTTCCCAAAGACTGATATAATCTTTCAGCCTTATTAAACCATGAGAGCCTATATTCCGCAATTCTGCCCGAAGCAAAACATCAGCTCCCAATTCTGCATCTTTAGGCGAACAGCCTATCGCTTTAAAAACTTTAAGTAGAAAATCTTGAATGGAATGATATGAATACATGGTATATGTAAATGAAGATTTATTATTGTAGTGATTATCTTATAAGAAAAAAGGCTGCCCATTCGGACAACCTTTTCAAATCTGTACCTCGGGCGGGACTTGAACCCGCACGAGCGCAATGCTCACAGGATTTTAAGTCCTGCGTGTCTACCAATTCCACCACCAAGGCAACAATTTAATGAACAATAAAAAAAATCCCGAAATTCATCGGGCTTTTTTGAGCGGAAAACGAGACTCGAACTCGCGACCCCGACCTTGGCAAGGTCGTGCTCTACCAACTGAGCTATTTCCGCTTGTTTGCGGTTGCAAAATTAATCCCTTTTTTTCAATTGTGCAAAATATTTTTGATATATGGAAAAAATATTTTGCATCATGGATTTAGTTTTTTGATTTTCTCTTATTTATAGAAAGCATATATATAACATACTTTCTATTTTAGAAAAGAAAGATGCTGTTCAAAAACTTCGAACAGCATCTTTTAAAGTTACATTATTCTTTTATGAATTTCACCGTGTTTACTTTATCGCTTGCAACCAATTTTAAAACATACATTCCGGTAGGCAATGCTTTAATATCTATAATATCATTTTGGATAACAATGCCTTGTTTTATGGTTTTGCCTTCAATATTGCAGATAGTATAATTGGCTTTTCCTTCTTTTGCCAAATTGATATTTAATTCAGAAACAGCAGGATTAGGATAAACAATAAGGTTAATTTCATTGGCTACGGATGAAATAGAGGTTGTTCCATGAGGATCTGGATCAACAGCACTACCTGCCTGATAAACAGCTTTTGTAGAAATATCTTGAACCCAATAGACTACCATTAAATTATTAAAGTTTTCTACTGAATTTTCTGTTGCATGATTAATAGGAAGACTGGAATTAGCCGGCAGGCGGTATTCTCCATTAAATGTATAACTATAATTCAAAGCTTTAGGTGTTCCTATTTGTAACGAATCTATTTTATCTCCATTGACATTGGTCATAAATTTCTTCATTACATAATTAAATGATTTTTCTCCGTTGCTTTTTACATTCTTTACTGTTGTTTTTTCTACAATAGCAGCAAAAAAGCGTAAATTCGAATTTATAATATTTGAAGCTGGATCAATAGTAACATTTAAACTAACTGTTTTTTCATCAATATTAGAAGTTCCTGATAATTTAACAGCAGCAGGAATCTGAGCTAATGTATTAAATTGAGCTACAGTATAACTATTAGGATTAGTAACTAGTGCTGTCCCATCGCCATTTAAAGTAGGTACGCTGCTTATTCCTCCATAAAAACTACCTCTGGTTCCGCATTCAGCAGTATAATAAGGATCTCCTGTTCCGGGAAAATTATATTGATACTTTACACATGCCCATTTTGCCGGATTATTAATGGTATTCAACACCGTTGTTAGCTGTGCATTTCCGGGATTACACGGAGGACATGTTGAACTGGTAAATACTTCTTGTAAAACAACTCTGGGAACTATTTCTGAATAAATCTGTGTAGTTCCTGTTTGAGTATTATTAGCTATCACATCAACTACCCCATTAGGTTCTGACACAGTAACAGCAATATTCAAATTCTTAGCAACTGAACAAACATAATATTTAGGATGGGTAAACGTATAAGTAGCATTAGCTGCTACATTTATATTTTTTACTTCAAAAGTATCTGACAGACTTCCACTAGCATTATAAAATACTTTGAAAGATTTTAGTGTATCTGTTCCAACATTCTTTATAACACCTTTTACCAAAATGCTATCTCCAATAATTTTATATTGAGGTACATCAACTGAATTCAGTGCAATCTCATTAGCAGGTGCATTTTCTAAACCGGCAACAGCTTTTATCATTAATGCGTAACCTCCTGCGCTTATTGCATTACTGTAAGAACCTGTTCCGGAACGATACCAACCTTGTTTTACATTCGTTCCTTTTATTACTCCGAAAGGATAAGCTTTTGCATTGAATGCAAATTGACATCCAATGTAAAGATTTTTACCTGCATCAACAGAATAGCTGGCAGCTAAATCAATAGCATTCCAACCATCTACTAAACTTGCAATATCAACATTCTGATTAACAACTTCTGTGGCAGAAGCAACATCGTTTCCTTGCATTACAATCAATTTAAAACTTGTTACATTGGCACGGTAAGCTGCTGCAATATAAAAATTAATTTGATTAATGGTTGAGAGTTTTTTTCCTGTGCCTTTAAAATTAAGTATATCCTCAGGATAGAATTCCATAAATACAGACATACTAGATGCAGAACCTGCACCCATACTTGTATACATGGTATCGGCTGTTTCCCAATAGATGGACATTGTACTATCTGCTGTTGTACTTAGGATACTATAATTCACTTTTTGTCCGTATTGAGGGTTCGGATCAAATACAACATTTTTTTGTGCCCACATACAACCTGCAATGCACAAAGATAAAAAGGTAAAGATGATTTTTTTCATAATTCTATTATTTATATAGTTCAAAAATAGTAAATTCTACAAATTTAGTATCTCTAAAGAACGAGAGACTCCAGTTTAAATAGTCTCTCGTTTTTTTAGATAAGATAATTTATTCTTTTACAAATCTTAGTGTGTTTACTTTATCGTTTGAAATCAATTTTAAAATATACATTCCTGCAGGCAATGCTTTAATATCTATAATGTCATTTTGGTTTGCAATACCTTGCTTTACAGTTTTTCCTTCAATATTACAGATAGTATAATTGGCTTTTCCTTCATTTGCTAATCTAATATTCAATTCAGAGGTAGCAGGATTAGGGTATAATGATACATGACCTGCTGTTACATCATCGCTTACTGAAGTGATTGGAGAAAGTGGGAAAACTTCAGCATTAAACACCTGCCTATTATTTACATCGGTATTATATTCCGATACAAATGCTATCAGAGATACATCTGATACTTTCCAAGCAGAAGGAAGTGTATAGGTAAATGTTTTAGTATAAGTTGTTCCTTTATTTCCATTTGTAATTACCTTATCTCCCCATACATCTGATATGGCTTTACGCATAACATGATTATGGATGTAATTTAATCCAAGTTGAGAACCGCTTTGTCCCGGAGTTGTTTTCAAATTATTCTCTTGAGCATATAATGAAAGCCTCAAATCACTGCTTATTATATTATCTACAAATTCTCCTGATACGGTAACAGAAAGCTCGCGTGTTTCTTGATTGAAAGTAGCATTTGAGAAATTTACGGTAACAAATGCAGGTTTTGCTAATTGAACATCCAATAAGCCCGGAGTATAACTGGTACTTGGGAAGAAGACAGGTCCCTTTTCTGTTCCAGCCGGAGATAACTTCACTCTATCTAACATAATAGCAGGGGCATAAGTTCCTCCTCCTGCATTGTAAAATGTCATCATAGTTTCGCTTTCAGAAACTGTTAATCCATCAGTATAGTAACCGGCATGATGAGCTAACCAAATCAGGTTCGGACGAGTACTTGTCCAGGTTTCAATATTTGTATGAGCCGGAGGACAGTTAGGGCATTTTGCTGTAGTAAAATGTTCCAATAATACCTTACGGGCTACAGAAGCATTATAAATAGAAATTTTCCCTGTTAATGAATTATTTCCTATGCTATCAGCTATGCCGTTAGGATTAAAAACTTTTACTACAATAGAATGTATTCCTGCTGAATCAATTTTGGCGGGAATACTATGTGTGAAAGAATGAGTTCCCATATAGGGAATTTTAATTCCTTTAACTGTATCTGCAATAACATTTACTCCCCCATCAATACTATAGGTAGCTAAATATGATGTCAATGTATCATCCCCCATATTCTGAATTGTCCCTTTAACACTTAAATTAGCATTCTTTTGTGCATAATCGGGTAAGGTTATTTGAGTTAAAGCAATTTCTTGCTTCGGATATTGAGATACCTTAATGTTATCTAAATACAATGCATTTTCTTCAGTTGTTGTATTATGGATAAAAGCTAAATAGATGGTATCTCCAATATATGCATCCAAATTAATTTTCCTGGTAAGCCAGCCCGAAGAAGGCAAAATTTCTGAAATTAAAGTGGTGGTAAATGCAGTAGTATCATTGGTTGTAGTTGACAACATTACTTTATATGATTCTTTATAAAAGTTTGCATCAAATCCATTTACATCAAAAGTTAATCGCACACCGGCTTTTGCAGAGTCTAAAACAACGGCAGAGGTTATCAGCCAATTATTGGGTTTATAATATGTTGGAACTGATTGGCTTTTAGCATCCCATGTCCTAGAAAAGACCCATTTTCCTGTTGGATTGAAATTCCACTTTGCAGTGTCACTATCTTTAGAAATATTTTGCCATCCTGCAGGAATCCCGTTGCTGAAATCTTCAGAAAAATAAGTTTGTGCCTTCAATGCGGCGAAAGCTAATAAAAGAATAAGAGTAAATAAATGCTTTTTCATAAAAAAACGAACTAATAATATGTATATAAAAATAAAGTTACCAATAAAATATGCCATGCGTCAGCTTTAAAAGCTGACGCATGGCATTAATGTAAATGAATTATTCGACTTTTCCGTATTTAATTTGGCTTTCACATGCAGTTACAACATCTTTTCTATCTTCTGCAATAAAAGCAATTACTTTTAATTTCTCTAATAATAAAGGAATACTGTTAAGATCTGCCGGTACATCCCATAAAAATGTTTTTTCATAAAGAGTTCCTTTGGTTCTTATATCAATAGCTTCTCCCCATTGTCCTGTAATTAAATGACGCAGCATGTGATTATGCTGATAGGCATTATCTGTTCCCATAGCAGGATAAAATGTACTTGCTCCTGACTGAGGTCCTATTATACTATCTTGGATAACAGCAATATTTAAATTATTAACATTTACAGCATCGGAAGTATAGTATACTTTAACACGAACCTGCACTTTTCTATTGTCTGTATCAATGGTTGCTAAAGCTGCAATATTTACATAAGAAGGTTCTGCTATAACCTGAGCAGCATATGTAGCCCACTCTCCACGGTTAAGAGCCATTGCTCCTCCTTTAAAAACATGACGATTAATAGTTCCGGATGGAAATCCTGTTAGCCCTGTTTGATTCATCAAAGCAGCTCCAAATGAAGTTTTATAGTTTGGCGTTCCACTAGCATAACTACCCTCATGGATATTTATAACAAAAACATTTCCGGGGTTAGCTTCCATCAAAGCATTTGCACGTTTATGTCCATCGGGACAATAACCGCAAGTTTTACCTGTATATTCTTCCAAAAGAACTTTTTTGTTGGTAGGTATTGTATCTACCTTTAACTCATCTACAGGGGTAGGTGTTGGTGTCGGTGTTTTATCAGTATCCTTTTCTTTAGGATCACAAGAAACAAATCCAACTGTGGCTAAAACTAACGCAAAGAGAAATATTTTTTTCATAAAAGGAGAGGATTAAATTATATAAATAAAATTGGTATTATTAAAGACAATATTTATTTCCAAAAAGTAGGCAAATGTAGAAATAATCTATGTATTTGCCCAAAAAAAACTGTTAAAAAAATGCTATGTTCTGATTTTTAAATATTTATCAAAACATAGCACTATAAATTAACTTTAAATACAAAGCTTATCCATTCATCGAAACCAGAAATTCTTCATTCGATTTGGTATGATGCATTCTATCTCTCAAAAATTCCATCGCTTCTATCGGATTCATATCTGAAAGGTGATTACGTAAAACCCACATACGTTGCAATATTTCTTTATCAACTAGTAAATCTTCGCGCCGCGTACTTGATGCATTGATATCTATTGCAGGATAGATTCGTTTATTGGCTACTTTGCGGTCTAATTGCAGCTCCATATTTCCGGTTCCTTTAAATTCTTCGAAAATAACCTCATCCATTTTCGAACCGGTTTCTGTTAACGCAGTTGCAATAATAGTTAATGACCCTCCATTTTCAATTTTACGGGCTGCTCCAAAAAATCGTTTCGGCTTTTGCAAAGCGTTTGCCTCTACCCCTCCAGACAACACTTTGCCTGATGCAGGTGAAACTGTGTTGTAAGCTCTTGCTAAACGGGTAATACTATCTAATAAAATTACCACATCGTGTCCGCACTCTGTCATGCGTTTTGCTTTTTCCAAAACTATATTGGCTATTTTCACATGGCGTTCTGCTGGTTCATCAAAAGTTGATGAAATTACTTCTGCATTTACACTGCGTGCCATATCTGTTACTTCTTCGGGACGTTCATCTATTAGCAATACAATCAAATAAGCTTCAGGGTGGTTTGAAGCTATGGCATTGGCAATTTCTTTCAAAAGCGTTGTTTTACCGGTTTTGGGTTGAGCAACAATTAATCCTCTTTGTCCTTTACCAATAGGTGTAAATAAATCCATCACACGCATGGATAAAGAAGTATTAGGCTGTCCGGTCAAAGTAAATTTTTCTTCAGGAAAAAGAGGCGTTAAATAATCAAATGGTACTCTGTCGCGAATTTCTTCTGCTGAACGACCGTTTACCAATTCTACTTTCAATAATGGAAAATATTTTTCTCCATCTTTTGGAGGGCGGATGGTTCCTTTGACTGTATCTCCTGTTTTTAAACCAAATAGTTTTATTTGTGATTGGGAAACATAGATATCATCAGGCGAATTTAGGTAATTATAGTCGGAGGAACGCAAGAATCCATAACCATCAGGCATTGTTTCCAATACTCCTTCGCTTGATATAATTCCTTCGTATTCAATGGCATGTTCTAATGGCGATTTATCTCTTTTCCCCCGCATTTCCGGTTTCTTAGCTGCATCATCTATTGACTCTTTTACAGGCTCATTATCAGCCAGTTTTTCTTCCTCTTTTACAGGTTCTGCTATAGGTTCTATGATAGGTTCTTCCGTAAAGGGAATTGGAGCAATTGCAATATCTTCTTCTGCTTCTATGGATTTAAACAAATCATCATCCAGCAATGTCGGTTTTTTGGGTTGATTTTTAGGCGAAGGCTTAAACTGATTTTTTTCTTGCTTTACGGGAGCTTTGGGCTGGGGAACAGGAGCTTTATCGGCTGTTTGCAGAGATAAACCGGCATTGTCTCTTTCTTCAATTTTGGGTTCTGAAACTTTGGGCGTAGGATTAGGATTGCCGGGTTTATTTTGTTTGGGTGCAGTATTGGGAATACGTGCTCTTTTTTTACGGTCTAAATTCTTTTCTTTGGCTATCTGTTCTTGAGTCGGATTTGCAGCTTGGTAATCCAAGATTTTATAAATCAAATCCTCTTTAAGTAATTTTTCGTGCTTAGGAATATTAAATTCCTTTGCAACTGTCCGTAATTCGGACAATAGCATTTCGTCTAATTGCGATTTTGCATACATAAACTTAATAAATAGTTAATAGTAATATGGTAAATAATATAACAATCTGAATATAATTTATGTGCTTCTCAGCCATAATTATTGTGATTGAAATAATAAAATTTTATTTGAAATCAGGACAAAATCCTTATCGGTATGTAAATCAAGGGATTTTTTGAAAACAAGACTGCATTCTAAATCAAAATGCAACAAGGCAAGCAAACCTTTAAATTTCTGCTTTGAAAGTAAAACTCTACTGTGGTAATCTTAGTAAAGTTTTACTTTCAATTTGTGTGCAGATTTATTTTTTATGTAAAATATACAAGCAATAAAAAGTATAATCGGGTATCATTAACCGTCTTATACTACTATGCTAAAAAGATATATCCTTTTTCTAATGATTCTTGCAAACAGTTTTCGATTCCTTTTTTATTGATTGTACGCATTCCTGCTGCAGTAACTTTTAAAGTTATCCAACTATCAAATTGAGGTACATAGAATTTTTTAGTTTGCAAATTCGGATAGAATCTTCTTTTGGTTTTGATGTTCGAGTGAGAAATACTATTTCCTGTGATCATCTTTTTCCCTGTAATTACACAAAATCTTGACATCGTTACTTATATTAATATGAATATTTCTTTTTTAAATGGGTTTGCAAATTTCGTAAATTTTATCTTACTATCAAAATCTTTTTTGTAAAAAGAAGGGCAAATTCTCAATCAAAAATTTAAAAACCTGTATTTCAGCGCTTAATAATTTATCAAATTATTGTTTTAGTTACTACGATATGAGTTATATTATATATTTATGCTTCTTATAAATAATCGGAAATAAGATCAAGTAGAATAAGCCTGCTGCAATGTATACTATAGTTTGGCTAGACCATAAAATCCAACCCAAAGCATAACCAGATGCTTTTAATACGCCGAAAATAGCTAAAGATTCTGCTACCAAAACAGGATATAAGCCTATACCTCCGGGAGTAATCATCATGCCGAAAGAGGATATGACAAAAACGGTTAAAACAGTCATAAGCGGCAAATGACTTGTTTCTGTAATACTAAAACAAGCTACATAGGTTGAAAGAAAATAGAGTAACCAAATTCCTATACAGCAAACGATAAGCAATAAAGGTTTTTTTACATCCCTGATTGATTTAAGTCCTGTTAGAAAATCCTTAAATAAGCGAGCTATTTTTTGATACAGGGTATTTTTAATAATTCTTTTTCGAAAAATCAAAAAGAATATTCCCAATATTAAAGCTGTGCCGATAAAAATATATAATATGGTTAATAAGACAGGTATATCTCCAAATTTAGCTTCTATACCAGTGCCGAAACGGGTATACATATAATCTTTTACTTCGGAAAACTGCAATATGCAAACAGCGGCAAAAATAACGGCAAAGACGAGCATATCCAAAACTCGTTCTACAATAACCGTACCTATCGATTTTTGAGTTGGAATACCGTCATAACGATTCAAAATCACACATCGAAGTACTTCGCCAAAACGAGGAAATGCCAAATTGGCAAAATATCCAATGGTAACGGCTCCAAAAGTTTTATTTAATCCGGGATGGAAATTCATAGGCTGTAAAAGCATACGCCACACAACAGCCCTCAACAAATTGGCAAGCAACGTTATAATTGCTGCCAGCAAAATATAAAAGTAGTCTGCAGTATAAAAGGAATCAATAATTTTAGTTTTTTCTTCAGGTGTCAGCTGTCGTTGAAACAGCCAAATGATAAAAACACCTAAACTGATAAAAAACACAAATTTACCAATTTGTAGTACTTTATCCTTCATTTATGAAGTTTTTTCGATTTTATTATTGCGAGGGAAAATAACTAAAGGGGCATGTTTTTTGGCTTCTTCAAAATCCATGGAAGCGTAAGATACTATAATTACCAAATCGCCTACTGCTACTTTACGGGCAGCCGCTCCATTGATTACAATTTCACCTGCTCCCCTCTTTCCTTTAATTACATAAGTATCAAATCGTTCTCCGTTATTAATATTAAAAATATTAACCCTTTCATGTTCTATAATATTCACTGCATCCATTAAATCTTCATCAATCGTGATGCTTCCGATATAATCAATACAAGCTCCGGTAACGATGGCTCTATGAATCTTAGATTTTAAAACATCTATTTGCATATTCTGCTATACTAAGTTTTTTGGGACTGCAAAGGTATGGATTTTTTTTAAATGCGAATGGTAAAACTGTGTTTTAGTTTAACAGCTTATATTGTATAAAGGTTCAAAGGTTTGAATGTCTATAAAGTTAAAAATCTGTTTCTTTTTAAGAGTTTACTACTAGTATCTTTTTCACATATTCCAATCAAGAAATTGAAAATTATATTACCAAGCTCATTTATACGCTATGAAGCTTAAATTCTTATCTAAATTCCCAAAATTTCCACCATTTATGCTTTACCCTTGTTACCCCAACAGTAACTCCTTCTTTTTCTGACTCTTGTATTTCATAGGGTTTATAACCAACAATCTCTATTTCTCCGACAAAACAAACATCATCCGAAATTATGAACTCATTTTGATTAT
>JAVBQU010000088.1:0-13430 GCA_031548675.1 Bacteroidales bacterium | reverse complement strand
CAAGTTGTTACCGCCAAAAACGAACAAAAACGCTTTGCTAATTTGGTTAAAGCCAATGCGGCTAACCAAAAACAATTGGATGATATAAATGCACAGGTTTTGGTATTGGAAAAACAACTTTCGGCACAAAAATCGACACTTGAGAAAACCAGCAAAGGAACTTCTGAAGAAAGTTCATCCGTTGCTATTCAAATAGCCCAATTGGAAGACCAATTACAAAAATGCAGAATCCTAAGTCCGGCAAATGGCACGGTTTTAGTAAAATATGCAGAACAAGGCGAATTGGCTTCAGTAGGGAAACCGCTTTTTAAAGTTGCCGATATGGAAACTGTTTTTTTACGTGCATATTTTACATCCGACCAATTGAGTAAAATGAAACTTGGGCAGGCATTAAAAGTTTATGCCGATTTTGGTACAGACGAGAAAAAGGAATATAACGGGACTATAGTATGGATTTCGGATAAATCGGAATTTACACCTAAAACTATTCAAACCAAAGATGAACGAGCTAATTTGGTATATGCTGTAAAAATTGCTGTAAAAAACGACGGCTATTTGAAGATAGGCATGTATGGAGAAGTAAAATTATAGAAAGTAAGTGTAAGATAAAAATTCTTTAATGCTTGTATTACATAAAAGATAAAATGTCGTCATTATTGCCTTTTACCCCCAGCCCCTAAAGGGGAGTTGTTGTTTACATGAATTTTAGGAAAGTCCCTTTAGGGGATTAGGGGTAAAATCGACTTTTTGAACAACCTCGTCAGATAAATAGAACTATTTCAAATATATAATTAATATAAACTAATTTTGAACCTAACACACAATATAAAATTATGAGCAATAAGAATCCCTATCAGGCTTTTCAGCAGGAAGCTCCCGAAGTATTCGAAGGTTTTAACGGATTGGTTCAATCATTAATAAATACCAAAGCTTTAGATGCTAAAACCAAACAATTGATTTATTTGGCAATGAAAGCTTCGCAAGGCGACGATACGGCAGTAATGTTTCATGTGCCTATGGCAAAGCAAGCCGGAGCTACCCGCGACGAAATTAAAGAAGCTATTTTGTTAACTCTGCCGGTTTGCGGCTTGAAAGGGGTAAATACTTGTTTGGTAAAAGCTTTAGAAATATATGACAACTTATAATATCGAACCCCGCATAGAAATTCTGCAACCTAAAAAATTGGTTGGAAAGCAGGTGAAAACATCGTTAGTGGACGATAAAACTGTATCATTATGGCAAGATTTTATGCCTAGACGCAAAGAAATTTTACATGTGTCGGGTATAGAATTATATTCTTTACGGATTTATGAAGCAGATTATTTTACACGCTATCAACCCTATACTTTGTTTGAAAAATGGGCAGCAGTTGAAGTTTCTGTATATGAAAGTATTCCGCAAGAGATGGAGCGTTTCGATTTACAGGGAGGTTTATACGCTGTGTTTCCGTACAAAGGCTTAAATACGGATGGGGCTATTTTTCAGTATATTTATACCGACTGGCTCCCCAATTCCGAATATATTCTGGACTATTCTCGTCCTCATTTTGAAGTTTTGGGCGAGAAGTATAAAAATAATCACCCTGATTCGGAAGAAGATATTTGGATTCCTATAAGTAAAAGATTCTAAAAAGAGAATTAATGAATACTGTTGTAGTCCAAAATATTAGTAAGAAATACCGCAATGCAACCGAAGCTTTGCTTGATATTTCATTTGAGGTAGAACAAGGCGAAATTTTTGGTATTATCGGACCTGATGGAGCTGGAAAAACTACACTTTTCCGGATTTTGACTACTTTGCTTTTGTCCGACACGGGCTCAGCCTCAGTAGCTGGTTACGATGTAGTTCAAGATTATCGTCAGGTGCGTAAAGTAGTAGGTTATATGCCGGGTCGGTTTTCGCTGTATCAGGATTTGACTGTTGAGGAGAACCTGAACTTTTTTGCGACTGTTTTTAATACCACAATTGAAGAAAATTACGATTTAATCAAAGATATTTACCATCAGATAGAGCCTTTTAAAACCCGAAGAGCCGGAAATCTTTCGGGAGGGATGAAACAGAAACTGGCTTGAAGCTGTGCGTTGATTCATAAACCTGTTGTACTTTTCTTAGATGAACCTACAACGGGAGTAGATCCGGTTTCGCGTAAAGAATTTTGGGAGATGCTAAAGAAGCTCAAACAGCAAGGCATTACTATTTTGGTTTCAACACCATATATGGACGAGGCTTCGCTTTGCGACCGTATTGCTTTAATTCAGGATGGACGTTTTTTGCAGATAGATATGCCTCAAAATATTGTCAATCAATTTACAGAAACACTTTGGGCTATACAAAGCGACTATATGTCAAAATTGTTGAAAGATTTGAGAGACAATCCGGAAGTTCGTTCTTGTTTTACCTTTGGAGATGTACACCATGTAACTATGAAACACAAAGAAAATTTGAATATGAGTGATTTATGTTTCTATTTAGAGGGCTTAGAACATAAAAACGTGGTGATTAAAGAAATAAAACCGAGCATTGAAGATTGTTTTATGCAGTTGGCATCAAAGCATGTTTAATAGCAAAGTAAATTTATTAAAGCTGCAATTGAATATACTTTTATATAAAAGGATTAGATTATAATTTAGCTTTGTAACAGACGAACCCTCATCATAATCATGGAAACAAAATCTTTTGTAATTTCAACTGAAAATCTGACTAAGAAATTTGGCGATTTTACGGCAGTGGATAATATATCTTTTGCTGTTGAACGAGGAGAAATTTTTGGCTTTTTGGGTGCAAACGGAGCAGGAAAGACTACCGCTATGCGTATGCTGTGCGGATTAAGTAAACCTACATCCGGTAACGGAATGGTGGCAGGGTTTGATATAGAAAAAGAATCAGAAGAGGTAAAGAAAAACATCGGTTATATGAGCCAAAAGTTTTCGTTGTACGAAGATTTAAAGGTTTGGGAAAATATTCGTTTGTTTGCCGGAATTTATGGGATGAAAAAGCCTGAAATTGAAACAAAAACAGTGGAATTATTAAGAAAGTTGGAATTTGAAAGCCAACGGGATAAATTGGTAAAAGAACTACCTTTAGGCTTGAAGCAAAAACTATCGTTTTCCATATCTATTTTTCATGAACCGAAAATTGTATTTTTAGATGAACCCACCGGAGGCGTTGACCCTGCTGCCCGCCGGCAGTTTTGGGAACTGATTTATGAAGCAGCCGATAGGGGAATAACGGTTTTTGTTACCACGCATTATATGGACGAAGCCGAGTATTGCAATCGGGTTTCTATTATGGTTGACGGACGGATTGAAGCCCTAGATACACCCAAAAATTTGAGATTGCAATTTAATGCCCAAAATATGGACGAGGTATTTCATCAATTAGCCCGAAAGGCTACCAGAACAGATAATTAAAAGTAATGAAACAAGAGAAATTTTCGATAAAGAAAAGATTAAGCAGCACAAAAAAGAGAAATAATTAAATAAACTATTAAAATGGATGTTTTGAATCCATCGTATAATGACATATTTTTAAAATGGGGCTTCCAAAAAGTTGATTTTACCTCTAGCTCCCCTTTAGGGGTTGGGCGTAAAAGCAATAATGAAAACTTTTTGAACATTTTCAATATCCCAAAATACAATTTTCTATAAGCATTCCACGCCTCCGGTTTGATTCATGAAAAACATAAACAACGAGTAAATAATATAACCTATGAAATTTATTGATAATCCCCCTACAACAGAAAATTTAAAAGAACTGTACAACAGCACTTCTTATCAGAATTTATTGATAGAATTTGAAAAACAGTCTAACCATAAATTGGAAAAAGAAGAAGATGCTGTACCTGATTTGTATAAATATCTGAATTTTATTCAACGGAGATATTTAATTCTCAATATACCTTTTGAAGAAGTATGTGTAGAATTTGAAAAATTGAAAGAAAAACTTTTGGGCTTTACCATCCGCTCTATTGATTTTTTTGTTGCAGAAGAAACCAATGCAGATGGAGAATTTCCGGAAGGAGAGGAGCCGGACGAAGAAGAGGATCATACATATGAAGAAGGCGGTGTAAGCCGTACTTTTATACTCGATAAATTTTGCGAAGCTTATTTATTGGAATTAGGAGATAAAGAACGCCTTTTGCATTTTTTGAAAACAACACGGATGCCTTATGCAGAACAGTATTTAAGACAGATAACTAAATTATATTTTGCTTAAAAACGAGTAATAAACCTTCATGAAACAGTTTCTTTCATTTGTAAAAAAAGAATTTTATCATATTTTTCGCGATAGGCGGACGATGTTGATACTTTTGGGCATGCCGGTAGTGCAAATACTGCTTTTCGGATTTGCCATCACTACAGAGGTAAAGAATATAAAATTAGCAATCCTTGATTTTTCAAAAGACGCATCAACACAGCAGATTATAAGTAAGTTTTCGGGAAGCAAATATTTTGAAATAGAAGAAAATGTAAATAATTTTGAAGAAGCAGAAGAGCTGCTCAAAGAAGGTAAGGTTTCTATGATTTTGGTTTTTGAAAATAATTTCAACCAAAATTTATTTCATGTAGGCAAAGCCTCCGTACAAATCATAGCCGATGCTGCCGACCCTAACATTGCAACAACAGCGACAGGCTATGCTTCGGGAATTATCGGCGAATACCAGCAGGAACTTTTACAGCAATATCACATTCCCTACACCATAGCACCGGAAGTAAGAATGCTTTATAATCCCCAGTTGAAAAGTCCGTATAACTTTGTTCCCGGAGTTATGGGCTTGATTTTGATGCTGATTTGTGCCATGATGACTTCCATAGCCTTGGTTCGTGAAAAAGAAACCGGAACGATGGAAATACTTTTGGTATCACCTATGAGACCTATTTTTGTAATCCTTTCCAAAGCCGTTCCGTATTTTATTCTCTCATGCGTAAATTTGGCAACCATCCTATTACTATCTGTCTATGTAATCGGAGTGCCTATAGCAGGCAGTTTAGGATGGCTGTTATTGCTTTCATTTCTGTTTATTCTCGTTTCGTTGTCGCTGGGCTTGCTTATTTCAAGTATTGCTAACGATCAAACAACAGCCATGCTTATATCGGGCATGCTTATGATGATGCCTGTTATGCTGCTGTCGGGAATGATATTTCCGGTAGAAAATATGCCTAAATTTTTACAATGGTTTTCATGTATCATTCCTGCCCGATGGTATATTGCCGGAGTACGAAAAATTATGATAGAAGGTCTGCCTATGGCTATGGTTTACAAAGAATTCTTGATTCTTTTAGGAATGACTCTCTTTTTGCTTATGGTAAGCTGGAGAAAATTTAAAGTAAGGTTGGAGTAGGTGAAATTATGAACTATAAACTATGAATGATGAACCTCCGTTCAGCGAAAAGTGCTAAAAAGAGAAAAATAAAATATTAAGCGGCAAATATTTCGTTGCAAACGAACACTAAACATTCAACTTTATAAACTTTAGAAACCCTAAAACTGCATGATTAAGTTTTTGATAGAAAAAGAATTTAAACAGATTTTCCGGAATCCGTTTTTGCCGAGGATGATAGTTATGTTTCCATTGGCAGTAATGCTGATTTTTCCATGGGCTGTAAATATGGACGTTAAAGATATACGCATAAGTGTGGTAGATAACGACCAAACTACCTATTCCAAACGGCTGGTAGAGAAAATACGGCAATCCAAATATTTTATATTAACAGATATATCAGCTATTCATCCACAGGGTCTGCATGCCATAGAGCAGGGTAAAGCAGATATTATTCTGGATATAGCCCCTGATTTTGAAAAAAATATGCAGACAGCGGGAACAAGCAAGATGCTGATTTCTGCCAATGCCGTAAACGGCATGAAAGGAGGCTTAGGAAGCTCCTATCTAAATATGGTTTTGCAGAATTTCTCCAATGAAATCCGTAGCGAAAACTTACAAACAAGCCAAACAGCAACCCTGCCGCTTATCGAAATCATTCCGCAGAATCGTTTTAATCCCTATTTAGATTACAAAACATTTATTGTTCCGGCGTTGGTAGTGATGCTTTTAACTATGGTTTGTGGTTTTTTACCCGCATTGAATATAGTTACAGAAAAAGAAACAGGAACTATCGAGCAGATAAATGTAACACCTGTTCCTAAACTTACATTTATCCTATCGAAGCTTATTCCTTATTGGATTATCGGATTTGTAATCCTTTCCATTGCACTTACTTTGGCTGCGTTGGTATATGGAATTTTCCCTGCCGGAAATTTATTGGTAGTCTATATGTTTGCAGCCCTATACATATTGGTCGTATCCGGTTTCGGATTAGTAATTTCAAATTATTCCGATACCTTGCAGCAGGCTATGTTTTTGATGTTTTTCTTTATGCTGATATTGATCCTTATCAGCGGACTTTATACGCCTATTAACAGCATGCCCGGATGGGCACAGCATATAGCAGCCATAAATCCATTGAAATATTTAATGATTGTTATGCGGGGAGTATATTTAAAAGGTACAGGTTTAAGTTCTTTATACTCGCCTTTGCTTACCCTTCTGGGTTTTGCCATTTTCTCCAATGCTTGGGCAGTATGGAGCTATCGGAAAAGCAGGTAAAAATAAATTGAAATACAATTATCCAATTATTTTACCTCTGCAAAACGCTTGCCCTTTGCATCAGTTGTAATCTTGCCCGATTTATTTATGGAATAATAGTGAGAGCTGGGATATCCCGTTTTTTGGGTAATATATTGGTTCATTAAAAAATCGTAAATATAGCCGGCACTTAACTTTGCCGATTCCTTCGCCAAAGCATATATTTCGTTAGAAGTGATAGCTCCGATTGTATATTTGAATTTTACATTACGATCCTTATCAATGTAAAAATATCCTTTATAATCATCAGTTATTGAAAAGCTGTTATAATAAACCTTTGAGCTGTCTTTCAGTTGGTAAGAATACCATAAGTTAAGATTGAGTACATCTACAGGATGCTCATAATATAAAAACTGCGAATTGTCCGAATTGCGTTCATCAGTGTAATAGGTTTCATTCCGCATAGTAGTAGCGGTTTCTTCCGCTTCCATCTGCACTACTTTAAATATAAATGTATTAGAATCGGTTTTATAACGGGTTGCGTCTTTATTTTTTGCTATATCAACATTCAATCCTTTAAGCTTAAGATAATACACCAAATGGTTTTGGAATTCATTTTTAAACTTAACATCGCTCATCAAAGATAGCAAATGGGTTTGATTACGCATGATGATAGCTTTCACATCAGGATCTAATAAATCAAAATCATTGATTTTAGATAACTTGGCATTCGTTTTTAATAAAGAATCGGGGAAAAATAATATTAAATTAGAAGGTTGGGCAGTTAGGGCTAAATTATTTTTTTGAACAAATTCGCTTGCATATTTTTTTTCTACATTACACGAAGCCAATGCCAACAAACCTAATAAGCATAAAAAAAACCGAACGTTCATAAGATTTATATTTTTAAATTGTAAAATTATTGTTCTAATATTAATATATCCCGAAATACAGATGAGCCTGTTTATACAAGCACCTAGTCATTATATTTGTTTATAAAGAGTTATATACAAATCGGTATTTACGATTTCTTCAAAAAGCAGGTTTTTAATACAATATTGCTGCCTTCAACTTTGCAATCTACTTCGCCGGAATTTTCCGTCAGGCGGATGTTCTTTACTTTAGTTCCCTGTTTAATAACCATTGAAGAACCTTTTACATCAAGGCTCTTGATAACAGTAACAGAATCTCCGTCGGATAAGATATTACCATTACAATCTTTAACCACTAACAAGTCTTCCGATTCTTCGCCGTCAATCCACTCGTGACCGCAATCGGGACAGATGTACATAGAACCGTCGAAGTAAATATTATCCAATCCGCAAAGCGGACAATTTGTAATTTCGCTCATTTTATATTTTTGTTGTTTTAGTAAGATGCTATGATTAAGCAGGCTGCCAGTAGCACCTTTTAGGAGAAACAATTTTTCCTTCTACATTCAATTTTTTCATGGCTTTATCAACCTCTTTACGGTCTAAACCGCTTAATTCTGCAATTTTTCCTGCATTCAAAGGTTGTCCGGCTTTTTTCATGACTTCCAAAACTTGTTCAGTTGCTTCCATAATTCTTATTGTTGTTATTAATAAACACAAATGTACGCATTTTATTGAAATCGTAGAAAAATTTCTATGGTTTTTTATAGAGCACTATTGTATTATGCTTATAAATTAGATAGTAAATCTCATAGGGAAATGGTAAGAGCAGAAGTCGCACTTTCTTAAAGGTTTCTGAAAGAAAATTATTCCAAATTTCCTCTTTGTTTCAGAATCTCAAACAGAAAATTGCGGGCTCTGTGCAGTTGGATTTTTACGGTGCCTAAGGGCAGTTTGTTTTTTTCTGCAATTTCTTCATAGGAAAGTTCTTGGAAATAGTGCATTTCAACCAGAACGCGGTAACGGGGTTTTAAACGCTCAATAACTTCGCGGAGCAAAAGGCTTTTTTGGCTTTCTATCAACAATTCGGCAGGATCGGGGCTGTCGCATGCCAGTGTTTGCGATAACATCTGCTGGCTGCTTTCAGATACTCCATCCGTTTGAAAAGCAGACCATGACATAGCTTTTTTCTTCTTGCGGATAAAATCCACACAATTGTTGGTTGCTATACGGAACAGCCATGTGCTGAAAGCAAATTGAGGAGAATATTGGTGCAGATTTTTGAAAGCTTTGCTAAAAGCCTCGAGGGTCATATCTTCGGCATCTTCAGTACTGTTTGTCATCCGCAGCATCATATAATACAATGACTCGTGATATGCCCGCATCAAGGACGAAAACGCTTTTTGTTCGCCTTGTAAAGCACGGCATACCATTTGGTAATCCATTTGAGCCTTTGTTGATAATGTGGTGCTTACTTCCATTTTCTCTGTCTTGCTAATAATGCCTGAATTCGTACAATTGTATTAAAAAACATAAAGAAAATTTCGAGAGGTAAAACAGCCCAGCCTAAGCCTTTTACCTGTAATTTTCTCATGCCGGTATTAAATATCCAATATTGCAATATCAATTTTATAAACAATAATGAAGCTGTTGTGATTAAAGCAAATTTATTGAACAGCAACATTATAACTGATATATAAAATAAAAATTGTGTAAGTCCGTATAAAATAGTTTTACATTGATCGGCAAAATTAAAATATTTTGCCGTATAATAAGCTTGTTTTTTTAGATATTTCCAATTCCTAAAATTTTTGGGAGGTACAGCCGTAATAAAACTGTTGGGGAGAAGCTGTGCTTTTGTATTTTTACTCGAAGCAACATTGTTAATAAATAATTCATTATCTCCGGTTGGTAGTTGATATTGGCTTACAAAACCCTTGTTCTTAAAAAATAGCGACCGCCTGTATACCAAATTTTGAGAAGAACCGGTATAGGGAGCACCCGATAAAGCCCAGCCTAAGTATTGAGCAGAAGTATCCCATAAGTCGTACTGCATAAGCTTGGATAACAATCCAGTACGGGGTTCATATTTGCAATAACCCAATACGATTTGGGTTCCATTTTCAAATTGTGATACAATATCTTTGAGCCATGTATAGCTTGCGGGTTTGCACGAAATATCGCTGATAACTACAATATCATTTTTAGCCTCTTTGATGCCGATAGTTAGAGGGAATTTTCTGCCGCCAAAATCGCTGGCAGTAGGCTGCATGGTGATAACTTTTAAATTAGGGTAGATGTTCGAATAAATCTTTAAGATAGAAAAGGTTTCTTTATCAGCTATTGAATTAACAACAATTACTTCATAATTCGAATATTCTTGTTCAACAAAGAAAGCCAGATTTTCTTTCAAACTTTCGTAATCATCTGTCGTATACAATACAATTGAAACGCCTTCCTGCTTAGCTGGAGATGATTCTTTAGGTTTCGCAAAAGCAATTTTTCCATATATAAAAAAATATACCAACCACAATATTAGCGTAGTAAAACAAAAAATCAGAAAGACAATAAAGAACACTGAATTTGTCGGAATAAGCTCGAAATACGTCATATTTTACTCTTTGAAGTGCAAAAGTATTTATATTTTATTGAATAAAGCGTACCTTTGAAAAATTTTTATGAACATAGTAATTGAACTATGAATTATGATGTATGAACGATGAATGTTTTAGATATAAGTAATAACAAATAGTGTAATGAATAGGTAAAACATGATTCATATTTTATAATACCCAAACCTTACAAGCGCCCGAAATACATACATGAAATTTGAATTAGCCAAAACTGATGCCCATAGCCAAGCTAGGGCAGGGGTTTTTGAAACAGACCACGGAACTATTTTAACCCCGATTTTTATGCCGGTAGGTACGCTGGGTTCGGTAAAAGCCGTACACCAACGCGACCTAAAGGACGATATACAAGCCCAGATTATTTTAGGAAATACTTACCATTTATATCTGCGTCCCGGTTTAGAAGTATTGGAACAAGCCGGAGGACTGCATAAGTTTAACGGATGGGATAGACCGATATTAACCGACAGCGGCGGATATCAGGTGTATTCTTTAGCAGGAACGCGGAAATTGAAAGAAGACGGGGTTATGTTTCAATCGCATATAGATGGCTCTCGTCACTTTTTTACGCCTGAAAACGTGATGGATACCCAGCGGACTATCGGAGCGGATATTATTATGGCTTTCGACGAATGTACGCCTTATCCGTGCGAATACAATTATGCTAAAAACTCTATGCGGCTTACTCACACTTGGCTCGACCAATGTGTAGCACAATTCGAAAATACTGAACCTAAGTATGGTTACGACCAAGTTCTGTTTCCTATTGTGCAGGGTAGTGTTTATAAAGATTTACGGACACAGTCTGCCGAATATATTGCATCTAAAAACTGTTTTGGCAATGCCATCGGAGGTTTATCAGTTGGAGAACCCATTGAGATGATGTATGAATTTACCGATTTGGTATGCCGTGTTTTACCCAAAGACAAACCCCGCTATTTGATGGGTGTTGGAACGCCTGCCAATATTTTGGAATCTATTGCGTTGGGTATTGATATGTTCGACTGTGTAATGCCGACACGAAACGGACGAAACGGCATGCTGTTTACCAGCGAAGGAATTATCAATATGAAAAACGAGAAATGGAAAAAAGATTTTTCGCCCATAGATTCTAATGGCTTGAGCTTTGTAGATTCGCAATATACACGGGCTTACCTGCGGCATTTGTTTCAAGCTCAGGAAATGCTGGCTCCTATGATTGCCAGCCTGCATAATCTGGCATTTTATCTTTGGCTGGTGGGGCAAGCCCGCGAGCATATTTTAGCCGGAGATTTTACCGAGTGGAAAAACCGTATGATTCCGAAATTAACCACACGATTGTAGTATCACTATTAAAACATTGTAACTTGTTGATTCGATAATGAATAAATTAGATCAATATATTTTCCGTAAATATTTAGGCACTTTCTTTTATGCTATTTCATTAATTATATTAATTGTAATAGTATTTGACGTATCTGAAAAAATTGATGACTTTCTGGATAAAAAAGCGCCTATCTATGATATTATTTTTCATTATTATGTTCCGTTTATCCCTTATTTTATAAATCTGTTCAGTCCGCTTTTTACTTTTATAGCCGTTATTTTCTTTACTTCCCGCATGGCTTCGCACACCGAAATTATTGCCATGCTGGGTTCCGGTATTAGTTTTAACAGGATATTAAGACCCTATATGTGGGGCGCCTTGGTAATTGGAATCATGTCGTTTTGTTTAGGTAATTTTATCATTCCCAATGTAAATAAAATACGGGTTGATTTTGAACGGAAATATGTAAGAAGGGCTTATGTAAATAATGGGCTTAATATCCATTTTCAGCAAGATAAGAATACATTCTTATATGTTGAAAGTTTTGATAACAACCTGAATACCGGACATCTTTTTTCTATGGAAACCTATAAAAACGGGACATTGGCGGCGAAGTTAGATGCAACCAATATTGTGTATGATTCTGTACATGATAAATGGCTGGGATATAATTATAGTAAACGTACCATAGAAAACAAAACTACAGAAAGCTTTGAACGCGGAGACAGCACCATTTTAAATATCAATGTAAAACCCCTCGATTTTGCTACAGACTATGTAAAAGTGGAAACGATGGATTTCTTTGAACTTAAAAGGTATATAGCACAGGAAAAACTTCGGGGTTCTGATCATATAAAACAGGATCTCATAGAGATGCACAACCGGATGAACTATCCGTTTTCTACAATTGTACTCACTTTGATAGGGGTGTCTCTTTCTTCGCGGAAAGTAAGGGGAGGAATAGGCTTACATTTAGCCATAGGTATTGCCCTTACATTTTCTTATATTATCATTCAAAAAATATCCATTGTGCTGGGCTGGGCAGGGAATATTCCGCCTATAATCGCCGTTTGGATTCCTATTTTTGTATTTGCCGGCATTGCGTTTTTCTTGGTACGAAAAGCCCAAAAATAATCACTATCCCCAAAATATTGAGCATCGGGCTTCGTTGGCAGATGGCAGTTGTGAAATAGGATAACGAAAAAATTAGTAATACCTTATCGTCTCGTACGCTGAGCCATTTTAAAGCTAAAACACTTTAGCGACAGCGTCGCAGAGCTATTTTAAAGTAAAAATGCCCTATCGACAGTGTCGCAGAGCTATTTTAAAATCAAAACGTTCTATTGACAGTGTCGCAGACTCATTTTAAAGTAAAAGTGCCTTATAGACGACGTCATTGAGCTATTTTAAAGTAAAAATGTCCTATCGACAGTGTCACGGAGTCATTTTAAAACAAAAACAGCTTAGCGCCACTGTCGCCAAGCTGTTTGAAATCCCAAATACCTAAATTAATTTATTCGATATAATGTTTAATAGGTATATGTAGCTGTAAGAATAAATAGAAATCTATCTTTATTTTTTCTTTCCTTGATTGGCTACCGCATCCATTAAGGCTTTAATGGTTTCTGGGTCGCCTAAGAAATAATCTTTTTGCAATTCCAATTTATCGTTAAATTCAAAAACATAAGGAATAGCTGTAGGCAGATTCAATTCTATAATATCATTGTCGCTGATATTTTTTAAATATTTGATAATACCCCGCAGGCTGGTACCATGAGCGGCAACTAAAACGGTATCGTATTTTTCCAAAGATTTAGAAATATTGCTTTCCCAATAGGGAACAATACGTTCTACCGTATCTTTCAATGATTCTGTTGCAGGAAGCTCTTCCGGTTTCAAATCTTTATAACGAGGGTCATGCATCGGGTGGCGTGGATCGCTTTCTGCCAATGGAGTAGGGGGGACATCATAGCTGCGTCTCCAGATTTTTACCTGCTCGTCGCCGTATTGCAAAGCTGTTTCAGCTTTATTTAATCCTT
>JAVBQU010000175.1:0-10002 GCA_031548675.1 Bacteroidales bacterium | reverse complement strand
ATTTCGAGATACCAAGAGCAAAAATCGTCCCAAACCAATTTATAAGCCGTCATCAAAGCCTCGCTTAAGCGATATTTCGAAAAATCGCCTTCAATATCTGCCAATGTCTTGTAGAAATGATTGCGGAACCATGCAATGCTCAATTTACTATTCTCCGGTTGCGGCAGGTTTTTATCTACTTCCCACCCTTTTACCAAACGCAAAGCATTCCATATTTTATTGCTGAAATTCCTCCCCTGCTCGCAATAGCTTTCATCGAAAAGTAAATCGTTTCCGGCAGGCGATGCCAGCAGCATACCCATACGCACGCCATCGGCTCCGTATTTCTCTATCAACTCTATGGGATCTGGCGAATTGCCTAAGGATTTCGACATTTTCCGCCCCTGATGGTCGCGAACAATGCCGGTAAGGTACACATTCTTAAACGGAACTTCTTTTCTGTATTCCAGCCCTGCAATAATCATACGGGCAACCCAGAAAAAGAGAATTTCGGGAGCAGTAATCAAATCGTTGGTCGGATAATAGTATTTAATTTCTTCGTTATCGGGATTGCGGATGCCGTCGAAAACAGAAATAGGCCAAAGCCAAGAGCTGAACCAAGTATCCAAAACATCCTCGTCTTGCTTAAGGTCTTCGATATTACAAATGTTTTTCCCGAATCTTTCTTCTGCCAAACGAAAAGCATCTTCGCGGGTTTTGGCTACCACTACTTCGCGGTTGGGCAGATACCAAGCCGGAATACGCTGTCCCCACCACAATTGGCGGCTGATGCACCAATCTTTTACATTCTCCATCCAGTGGCGGTAGGTGTTTTTAAACTTCGGCGGATGGAACTGAATGGTATCATCCATCACAACTTCCAAAGCTGGTTTTGCCATTTCCTCCATCTTCATAAACCATTGCAGCGAAAGCTTAGGTTCTATTACTTCGTTGGTTCTTTCGGAACAGCCTACTTTATTCAAATAATCTTCTACCTTTTCGAGCAAAGAAGCGGTTTCTATATCTTTTACAATCTGCTTGCGAACAGCAAAACGATCCATGCCTACATACAGCTGGGCTTTTTCGTTCAGAGTTCCGTTGTCATTAAAAATATCTATGATATCGAGCTTATGTTTTAAGCCCAGATTATAGTCGTTAATATCGTGTGCCGGTGTAATTTTTAAGCATCCTGTTCCGAATTCGCGGTCTACATATTCATCAAAAATAACCGGAACGGAACGGTTTATCAAAGGAACGATTACATTTTTTCCTTTCAAATGCTGGTAACGCTCGTCTTCGGGATGTACGCAAACGGCTGTATCACCCAAAATAGTTTCGGGACGGGTAGTAGCTACTATTATATAATCCTGAGTTCCCTCAATCATATAGCGTAAGTAGTACAGTTTCGATTGGCTTTCTTTATAAATAACTTCTTCGTCCGACAAAGCGGTAAGGGCTTTCGGGTCCCAGTTTACCATCCTTACACCGCGATAAATTAAACCCTTATTATATAAATCGATAAAAACATCGATAACAGAATCGTATAAAGCCGGCTCCATTGTGAAACGGGTACGTTTCCAATCGCACGAAGCTCCTAATTTTTTCAATTGTTCGAGAATAATCCCGCCGTGTTTTTCTTTCCATTCCCAAGCATGTTCCAAAAACTGCTCGCGGCTGAGCGATTTTTTCTCTATGCCCTCTTCTTTCAATTTGGCTACTACTTTTGCTTCGGTAGCAATAGAGGCATGGTCGGTTCCGGGAACCCAGCAGGCATTCTTACCCTGCATACGTGCACGACGAACCAAAACATCTTGTATGGTGTTATTAAGCATGTGCCCCATGTGTAAAACTCCGGTAACATTGGGCGGAGGAATTACAATGCAAAACGGTTCACGGCTATCGGGTTTGGAGTCAAACATTCCTGATTTCATCCAATAATCATACCATTTATTTTCTATCTCTTTCGGGTCGTATTTCGAAGCAATTTCCATACCTTGATTTATATTAAATTGATTTGCAAAAGTACGAAGCGAGAGCCAAAATGACAAGTAATTTGAAAATAGCTTGATATAAAAAATTGAATTTATAACAATTAAAAATAAACCAAGAAAACTATTTTGGTGTTTATAGTTTTCATCGTACCTTTGCACACCTGTTTTGTAAATGTTAAAATATGTCTGAAGTAAAACTTACTATTATCAAAAATGCCACAGAACTTTTTGCAAAAAAAGGTTGTAGGGCTATTACAATGGATGATATTGCCAAATCGTTAGGCATGTCGAAACGAACTATTTACGAAAATTTTAAAGATAAAGAAGAGCTTCTGATCTGCTGTATTAATCTTTTGTTTAAAGAAGTGGATGCAGAATTAGATTCGTGGGAGAATTCTAATAATATTATTCTTTCATTTTTAGAATTCAGGGATTCTGCCAATAGCGTGCTGCATAGTGTACCTCAGGATTTTTTTATGGATGTGAAACGATATTTCCCCAATGTATATGAACAAACGGTTATCCCCCGCATTGCTAAAGACCAAAAGCGGACTGTACATTTTTTAGAAAAAGGCAAAAAAGAGGGTTATTTTCTGCAATTACTCAATAACAATCTTATTGCCATGCTCATACAAGAAGTTGGAAATGTTATGTGTAACAAAGAAGTATTTTCTCCTAAGGATTTTAAAGAGGAAGAGATTTTTAAGAACGGGTTTATTCCTTTTTTAAGGGGACTTTCTACACAAAAAGGGATTGATACCATTGATAAGTACTACAATTTACACTAAAACTTCATCGGGCAAAATCGGCTGTTTATCGAACATATTCTTTTACAAACAGAAATCTGCTTGCGGCACTTTGAATACCGGACTACTTTTGCAAAATTGTGACACATAGCAGGTATAATTAAACTTTTTATCAAGTAATAAATCAACAATAATACTAAATACGTACACTAAAATCATGAATTTTTTAACTAAAACAAAAAAACATATCTTTATAGGTCTTTTGTTTTGCGGGGCTGTAGGCTCCCAAGCTCAAGATGTTTTGCGGGTAAATCTGAAAAAAGCTATTGAAATAGCTTTGAGCGATAACCCTACCATACAAATTGCAGATAAGGAAATAGAACGTGTAGACTATGGTAAAAAAGGCGCTGTACTTAGTTTTTTACCTACTTTTGACGGAACGGCTCAATATATACGCAACATAAACCCGCAAACGATGGTAATGGCTGGACAAAAATTTGTTATCGGACAGGATAATTCTGTAAGTTTGGGTATTTCGGCTTCACTGCCTTTGCTGGTTCCTGCCTTATGGCGCTCTATGCAGATGACAGAATTGGAAATGCAAATGGCTATTGAAAAAGCACGTTCATCGAAATTGAGTATGGAAGCAGATGTAAAAAAAGCTTACTACAATGTACTTTTGGCTCAGGCTTCGCTGGTATCGCTCCAAGAAAGCTACGACTTGGTAAAACAAAGCTATGAAGATTCGAAAAAAAGATATGATGTAGGTGCTACTTCAGAGTATGATAATATTTCGGCAGAAGTGCAAATGCGGAATCTGGTTCCTTCTATCCTGCAAATGGAAAATGCTGTAAAGCAAACCAAAATGCTTCTTAAAATGTATTTGGGTGTAAATATGGCTACTGAAATAGAATTGGAAGGAAAGTTATCGGAGATGGAAAAGGACGTTGTGCAGATTTCTGATTATTCTGCTTTATCGCTTGATAACAACTCGGAATTGAAGCAATTGGATATTCAAATCCAACAAGTTCAAAAACAATTGCAATTACAACGCACGCAACGTATGCCTACTTTGGTGGCATTCGGTAATTACCAATATCAAGGTTCGGGTATGGACGACGATATGCCCGGAATGAATCCTCTTACAGGTGAACCTATGGTTATTAAAGGCGGTATAACTATGTACGATCCTGCATTTTCGGTGGGTCTACAGCTTAATGTTCCGCTTTTCCACGGTTTTACCAATGTTATGAAAGAAAAACAAACCAAAATTGCCGCAAAAGAGTTGGCTTTGCAACGCGATTATGTAAAAACAGGTTTAAGCGTTCAAGCTGTTTCGGCAATGGATAATATGAAAAAAGCTGCGGATCAAATAGAATCGAACAAAAAAAATATGGAATTGGCAAACAAGGCTCATGTCATTTCACAAAAACGCTATGATACAGGCATGGGAACCATGCTCGAATTGCGTAATGCAACTTTAGCCCTAACCCAAGCCAACCTATCCTATAGCCAAGCTATTGCCGATTATTTAAATGCGAAAGCAGAATATGAAAAGATAGTTGGAAAAGAGTAAAATCAATTAAGAATTAAAAATTATGAATTACGAATTTTGAATTTAAAAAGCTTAGTGGTTCTCTGTAACTTTTCAGTGTATTCAGTGTAACAAAAAACAATACGAAATTTCAGATACAAGTAAATTAATGTATAAAAAGAATAATAAATTTTGAATGAAGAATGAATTTTCTTCTCACTTTTCACATCTCACAAATAAACAAATCAACAATAAAATAATAATCCATGAAAATCATAAAATTAATTCCGATTGCAGCCCTTTTACTAATATACAGCTGTGGCGGAAAAACAGAAGCCGAAAAGCAAGTTGCAGATGAAACTCCTTTGGTAAAAGCCGTTGAAGCTGTTACCAAAGATGTACCTCAAAACTTTGAATTTACCGGAAATATTGAAGCGTATATCAAAAATATGATCAGCAGCCAAGGAGCTATGCGGATTGATAAAATTTTGGTAGAAGTAGGCGACCATGTCCGCAAAGGACAAACTGTAGTTAAGATGGAAGGAGCTAATCTTTTACAAGCCAAATTGCAACTGGAACATTTAAAAACAGAATATGGTCGTGTTCAGTCGCTTTATTCTACAGGCGGAGTATCGAAGCAGCAATTAGACCAAATGAAAACCCAATTGGATGTTGCTCAAGAAAGCTATAACAATTTAAACGAAAATATTACGCTTACCTCCCCTATTGATGGTGTAATAACTATGAAAATGTTCAACAACGGAGATGTTACCGGAGGACAGCCTATTTTACAGGTTCAACAATTAAAACCGGTAAAAGTATTAATCAATGTTTCGGAAGAATTATTTCCTCAAACCAAAGTGGGCATGCCTATTGATGTAAAACTGGATATTTATCAGGACGAAATATTCAAGGGTAAAATCAGCTTAATTTACCCTACCATTGACCCTGTTACCCATACTTTTACAGTTGAAGTTAAATTAGATAACCAAGATATGAGAGTCCGTCCGGGAATGTTTGCCCGTGCCACCTTGAATTTTGGAACTAAAAACCATATCGTTATCCCCGACAAATCTATCATCAAACAACAAGGAACCAACGATAGATATGTATTTATTTTGAATAAAGATAATACTGTAGCCTATAAAAAAGTAATATTGGGACAACGTTTGGAAAACCTCTATGAAGTTTTATCAGGAATTAATGCCAACGAGCAAGTAGTAACCGACGGTATTTCTCGTTTGGTCGATGGTAAAAAAGTAAGGCTTAATTAATAAATAGTAAACCAGTTGACAAGTAAACTAGTAAACGAGACACTAGATACAATCCTATGAACTGTAAACTTGTACGCAATCAAACAAAAATGAATAAATGAAATGTCCATAAAGCAAAGCTATTACCAACACGAATGAGTAAAGTATTCGTGTAAACTTTATCGCCTTATGAACCTTTTAACTTTATAAACTTAAAAAAACATATGAAAATATACGAAGCTTCCGTCCGAAAACCGGTCTCTACCATCCTTATCTTTATAGGAGCATTGGTATTAGGCATGTTTTCGCTCAATAAACTATCTATCGACTTATATCCCGAAATGGATTATCCGGCATTAAGTATTATGACTACTTATCCGGGTGCCGGAGCTGCAGATATAGAACAAAATGTAACCCGTATTATGGAGGATAACCTCAATACGGTATCTAATTTGAAAAAACTTACTTCCCGTTCTCAGGACAATATGTCTATCATTACGCTTGAATTTGAATGGGGCACAAACTTAGATGAGGCATCTAATGATATTCGGGATGTATTAGGACGTATCGAAAGCGTTTTGCCCGAAAATGTTGATAAGCCGATGCTTATTAAATTCAGCACTAGTATGATGCCGATTATGTTTTTGTATGCTACGGCAGACCAAAGCTATACGGGTCTTTATAAATTGCTGGATGAAAAAATTGCGAATCCGCTTAACCGTATCGACGGTGTTGGGGCTGTAAGTATCAGCGGAAGTCCTGTGCGTGAGATACAGGTAAATGTAGATCCGCATAAAATAGAAGCCTACAACCTGACTGTAGAACAAATCGGGCAAATTATCAAGCAGGAAAATAGTAATATCCCTGCCGGAGCTATGGATATAGGTTCTGAACATCTTTCTTTACGTATTGAAGGCGAATTTGCCGAAAGCGATATGATTAAAGATGTTGTTGTTTCTAATTTTAATGGAAAAGAAATTCATATTTCGGATATTGCCACAGTGAAAGATACCGTCAAAAAAATGACGGTGGAAGAAACCATCAACGGACAACAAGGAGTACGTATTGTTATTCAAAAACAATCAGGGGCAAACTCTGTAGAAATTGTTAAGAAGATTAACAAAGCCCTTCCCGGACTTATGAAATCGCTTCCTCCTGATGTAAAAATCGGTACCCTTTATGATTCTTCCACCCACATCACAAGCAGTATCAACAGTTTAACAGAAACGGTATTATTGGCTTTCGTATTCGTAATGCTCGTTGTATTGTTCTTCTTAGGACGTTGGCGGGCTACCATTATTATTATTCTTACTATTCCTATATCCTTAATTGCAGGTTTCGTTTACCTGTTCTTTACAGGAGGTACGATTAATATTATCTCGCTCAGTTCACTCTCTATTGCAATTGGTATGGTTGTGGATGATGCCATTGTGGTATTGGAAAATATTATCAAACACATCGAGCGGGGCTCGCGTCCGAAAGATGCCGCTATTTATGCTACCAACGAGGTTTGGCTTGCTGTTATCGCTACTACACTTACTGTTATTGCAGTATTTCTACCGCTGACTATGGTAGGCGGAATGGCGGGAATTATGTTTAAACAATTAGGCTGGATTGTCTCTATCGTAATATTTGTATCGGCTGTTGCTGCGGTAACGCTAACACCTATGCTTTCAGCCAGAATGTTACAATTCAGAGCTAAGCATACCTATAAAGGAATGGGGGTTTTATTTAGACCTATTGATAAAGCCTTAGATAATTTGGATAACGGTTATGCCAAATTACTTACATGGGTAATGCATCATCGGACAATCGTTATTATCAGTTCTGCTTTAATTTTTATTGCCAGTATTTTCTTAATTACTAAAGTTCCTACAGAAATGTTTCCGCAATCCGATTCGGGACAAATCAGTGCTACAATAGAGCTGCCTGTAAGTGCAAATTTGCAGCAAACCACCGATGTTGCCCACAGAATTGAAAAAGCAATTATGGCAAAATGCCCAGAAATCAAAACATTTTCTATTAGTTCTGGTGTGGATGACCAAGCCGGCTTTACTGCTCTATTCGGAAATTCCGGTATAAATGCTATTTCATATTCCATCCTGCTTACCGATTTGAAAGACCGTAAACGAGGCATGGAAGAAATAGGAGAAATCATGCGGAAAGAAATTGCCAAATTTCCCGAAGTAGTAAAATATTCTGTTACACCCGGAGGAAATAATATGGGTTCAATGGGTGGCGGAAGCACCGTAGATGTAAAAGTTTACGGATACGATTTCGACCAAACTAATGCTATGGCTCATCAGGTTGCAGACAGCATGCGTAATATTAAAGGTACAAGAGATATAAAACTCAGCCGCGAAGAAATGCGGATGGAACTGCAAATAGATTTTGACCGTGAAAAATTAGCTAAATTCGGAATCAGCACAGCAGGCGCATCCATGTTTGTAAGCAATCGTATCAATGGAATGACAGCTTCACAATATCGCGAAAATGGAGAAGAATATGATATTATTGTGCGTTATGATGAAAATTTCCGCACATCTCTAGAAGACATCCAAAATATTTTGCTTTACAACAATATGGGCAGGAGCATCCGTTTAGGCGAAGTTGCCAAAATTGTAGAACGTTATGCCCCGCCAAAAATTGAACGCGAAAACCGCCAAAGAGTAGTTACCGTTTCGGCAGCTCTTTCGGGAGCCGCTTTAGGAGATGTAGCCGATGCTACCCAAAAAGTATTAGACAAACTCAATGTGCCTGCAGGTGTAAGTGTAGAATTAAGCGGTACAGTTGAAGACCAAAAAGAATCATTTGCAGATTTGTTTACCTTATTGATATTATTGATTATTTTAGTATATATCGTAATGGCAACGCAGTTTGAGTCTTTTATGATGCCGTTGATTATTCTTACATCCATTTTGTTTGCATTTACTGGTGTATTTGCAGCTCTTTTTATAACCAATACACCATTAAGTATGATTGCCTTAATCGGGGCGATTATGCTTGTAGGTATTGTAGTAAAAAATGGTATTGTTATTATAGATTTTACCAACCTGCAACGTAAGCGTGGATTGACTTTAAACCAATCTGTGGTTACAGCCGGTAAATCACGTTTACGTCCGGTATTAATGACAACAATGGCTACCATTTTGGGTATGCTTCCCTTGGCAACCGGAACAGGCGAAGGTTCTGAAATTTGGCAGCCGATGGGTATTGCCGTAGTAGGAGGATTGGTATTTTCTACTTTGCTTACTTTGCTTGTAGTACCTTCTATATATTCGGCTATTTATTCAAGCCGCGAAAAGAGAAGACACCGGAAACACATGAAAGCAGTTTTAAAGAATGATGAGTAATGTATAACAAGTGCTGTGTAACAGGTAACTTTTTTTGTTACCCGCTACGCGGCACTTGACATATTAATTTGTAAACAATACATCTCTATAATTCTATAATACGCAATTTTCAGCTTTTAAACACTCAAAATATCAAATAAACAACCAATATGAAAGCAATTTTTATAACATACGGACAAGCATTAACGGAACAGATCGAAGACATTTTAGATAATTTACGTTTAAGGGGATTTACCCGTTGGGAAGAAACTTACGGACGAGGTAATTTTCGTGGCGAACCGCATTTAGGAACACATGTTTGGCCTGCCAAAAATACTTCTACTCTCTGCATCATTCCCGATGAAAAAGTAAATCCTTTGTTAGATGCCTTAAAAAAACTAAATCAACAAGCAGAACAACAAGGACTTAATGCCTTTGTTTGGAATATAGAAAACAGTATGTTTGAATAGGCATTTATTATTGTAAGTTATATATTTATAATTAAATGATGTTAAGTCAGACCCTATGTTTAATAAGGTTTAAATGTATTTATTTTGCAAATACAATTAAAAAGAATATCTTTGCAGTCAAATAAGAATTAAATCCTAAATTTAAGTATTAACCAAACACAAAAAAAGACATGAAAAAAGTATTAGCTTTTATCGCTGTTGCTGCAATTGGGCTTTCTTCTTTTGCTCAAAAAGCGAGCGTACAACCCCGTGAATTAAACGGAAAAGTGTACACTATTACATCTGTACTTAGTGAAAATCCGACAAAACCCTTGGTTTCTCAAAATGCACAATATGTATTTAAGAAATCTACTACTGACAATCCTGCTATTATTGCAACATGGGATGGAACTGAATCTAACGGATTTACCTTTGCAGGCGGATTCAGATCTGTAACCAGCATGAAAGGTTCTTATGGTAACCCTACTCCTATGGTTTATGCAGGTTCTACTGGAAATACCGGCTATTTTGGCTTAAATGCCGATTCTATCAACTCTTTTTGGTCAGGTGGTAATCCTACTCCAAAAACCGGAAGCAGTGTAAGTGTTGTAAATGCAACAGCTACCAGTCCTATTGTAGTATGTGATACCATAACTTCATTAACTATTGAATTTTATCATCAATTCAGACCTTTCCCAGGACCTGACCAAGCTAACCA
>JAVBQU010000205.1:0-20177 GCA_031548675.1 Bacteroidales bacterium | reverse complement strand
ATTTCGGCAGAAGGAATATCCATAAAAATAATCCTGAAATTATTTAATAAGAACGGACGGTAAAGCTTAGTCATCATTTCTTTAGCTTTTTCACTCTCCACTCCGATAACTACTCTATCGGGCGACATAAAATCTTTGATTGCAGAGCCTTCTTTCAGAAATTCAGGATTGGAAACTACATCAAATTCTATATTTACCCCTCGTTTATCGAGTTCTTCCTGAATAACCTGCCGAACTTTAATAGCTGTTCCCACTGGTACCGTACTTTTGGTTACCAATATTTTGTAAGAATTCATTCCCCGGGCTACTGTTCGTGCAACTTCTAAAACATATTGCAAATCAGCACTTCCATCTTCTCCGGGAGGCGTACCTACTGCTGAAAAAATTATATCAATCTCATCTATACACGATACTAGGTCTGTTGTAAAATGTAAACGCCCTGCATTTTGGTTTTTAATAACCATTTCATCCAATCCCGGTTCATAAATAGGAATAATTCCTTTTTGCAGCTTTTCTATTTTAGCATGATCAATGTCTATACAAGTAACATCTACACCCATTTCAGCAAAACAAGTGCCGCTTACTAAACCAACATATCCGGTTCCTACTATTCCTATTTTCATTTATGATATGATTTACAAATTTCTACCTTATGGTTCTACAAAATTAGTTTTTTTTTTTGATAAATAGTATTTCATCCCTCGAGTAACAAAATTAAAGTCATCTAATTTTTTTAAATCATTAATCATCAGGGAATTTTAAATACACGTTTACTTAATCAATATTTTACAGAAATATTGTAAGCCTTAGTAATTGTATTTAGTCTTGAATTTTATTAATACTCGTCCCATAGGGTCTAATTGAATAAAAACCTGTATTTTTGCACATAAAATGATAATTTAGAAAAATAAGAATATGAAGAAACAAGACCTGATTTTTGCAATTGCCTGTATTGCCTTTTTTGTGCCGTTTTTCGTTTGCGAACCCATTAAACAATGGTTTTTAGAAATGAGTTCCTATAAAGATTGGCACGCTATGATAATGGCATTTTTTAAATTTGCTATTTTAGCCACCTTAGGAGAAGTAATAGGATTACGCATTCAAAAAGGCGTTTATAATCAAAAAGGGTTTGGAATTATACCTCGTGCCGTTGTATGGGGTTTTCTAGGAGTTGTAATAAGCATGGCAATGACCATTTTTTCTAAAGGAACTCCTGCCTTTTTAGCAAATATGGGTGCCAATATCTCTCCCGACGCATGTTTTGGTACGCGGTTGTTTATTGCGTTCTGCATCAGTGTTACCATGAACTGTATTTTTGCTCCGGTTTTTATGACTTTTCATAAAATAACCGATATGCATATTATGCAAAACGGAGGAACTTTAAAAGGATTTTTCTGCAATCGTCTCAATATGGCTCAATCATTCAAAAATATCAATTGGGAGGTACAATGGGGCTTTGTTTTCAAGAAAACCATTCCTTTCTTTTGGTTTCCGGCACACACCATTACTTTTATGCTTCCGGGCGAATACAGAGTATTGTTTGCTGCTTTGCTTGGAATAGCCTTAGGTGTAATCTTGTCAATAGCCAGCAGAAAAAAATAATATCAAAATGTATTTTGAATCAAATTTACTATAACGATGTTGTTAATCAAAAATATAAAAGAATTAGTTCAAGTTGAGCAAAATCCGCGATTGAAAGTATGCGGTAAAGATATGGCTCAGATTTCAACTATCAAAAATGCCTATTTATACATCGAAAACGGCTTGATTGCAGAATTCGGCTCTATGGAACAAATGCCGGATTTAAAAGCAGAAGAAGTAATAGATGCAGCTGGTAAAATGGTATTCCCTTCGTTTTGCGATTCGCATACCCATTTGGTTTATGCCGGAAGCCGCGAAATAGAATACATTGACAAAATCAAAGGTTTGTCTTACGAAGAAATAGCCCAACGCGGAGGAGGAATTTTAAATTCAGCCAAACGTTTACAAGAAGCTTCTGAAGACGAGCTTTTTGAAAGTGCTATGCTGCGTTTAAACGAGATTATGAGTTATGGAACCGGAGCAGTGGAAATAAAAAGCGGCTATGGACTTACCGTTGAGGCTGAAATGAAAATGCTTAGGGTAATTAAACGCCTCAAAGAAAATTCGCCTTTGACTATTAAAGCTACCTTGCTCGGAGCTCACGCTGTACCGATGGATTATCGCGGACGGCAAGGCGATTTTGTAGATTTGGTAATTAAAGAAATGATACCCAGAGCAGCTTCCGAAGGTTTAGCTGATTATATAGATGTTTTTTGTGATAAAGGATTTTTTACCGTAGAAGAAACCGACCGCATGCTCGAAACAGCGGCTAAATACGGATTACGTCCCAAAATCCATGCCAACGAATTGGATTTTTCAGGAGGAGTACAAGTAGGTATAAGATACAATGCTCTTTCGTGTGACCATTTAGAATACGTAGGCGATGCCGAAATTGCAGTTTTTGCCCAATCGGAAGCCATGCCCACAGTGCTGCCCGGTGCAGCTTTCTTTCTTAATATGATACATTCCCCTGTCCGCAAAATGATGGATGCAGGTCTTCCTATAGCTATGGCAAGTGATTTCAATCCGGGTTCATCTCCGTCAGGCAATATGCAATTGATTCTTTCTATGGCTTGCATCAATTACCGTATGACACCCGAAGAAGCTATTAATGCCACAACCCTCAATACTGCTTATGCTATGGGTATTAGTAATATATTAGGAAGTATCTCTGTGGGTAAAAAGGCAAATTTATATATAACAAAGCCTATCTCAACCTATGAATTTATGCCTTATTCGTACGGAAATAATAAAGTTGAAACTGTTATTTTGAACGGAAAAAGAATTTAATATTTAAGCTATATATAAATTGCAGGATATTAACTGCATGTATTGTTCCATATTGGTCTTTATTTTTGTTAACTCATAATCTTATTGATAATGAATTATCTTAAATCTTTATCATTGCCCATTTGTGGATTAACCTGCATAAGTAATGCTGTTTTAGCTCAGAATAAACAACAGGAAAAACCTAATATTGTTGTAATTCTTGCTGATGATATTGGTTATGGAGATTTAAGTCCTTATGGCGAACCCACTATCAAAACCCCGAATGTAGAGCGTTTATCTTCGCATGGAATCCGTTTTACCAATGCTTATGCATGTGCATCTACCAGCACACCTTCGCGATATAGCTTACTTACAGGGCAATATGCTTTTCGCAAAGAAAATACAGGCGTTGCACGGGGCGATGCTTTTACCATCATAAAACCCGACCAGCCTACATTACCCAAAATGTTGCAACAAGCAGGCTATACTACTGCTGCTGTAGGTAAATGGCATTTGGGCTTAGGGGACGAAAACGGACAGGACTGGAATGGTTATATGACTCCGGGACCCAGACAGTTAGGCTTCGATTATTCTTATATCATGGCTGCTACTGGCGACAGAACGCCTTGTGTATATTTTGAAAACCAAAGAGTTGTAGGATTAGATCCAAGCGATCCTATTGAAGTAAGCTATACAACCCCTTTTCCTAATGAACCATTGGGAAAAACACATCCGGAATTGCTTACCAAAATGCGTCCCAGCCATGGACACGACCAAGCTATTATAAATGGAATCAGTCGTATAGGTTATATGCGTGGCGGTAAATCGGCATTATGGGTCGATGAAAATATTGCAGATTCTATTACTGCAAAAGCGGTAAATTTTATACAAACTCATAAAGACAAGCCTTTTTTTCTTTATTTCGGAACAAATGATATTCATGTACCCCGCGTGCCTCACGAACGTTTTGCCGGAAAATCGGGCATGGGACCTCGTGGTGATGCTATTTTGGAATTTGATTGGTCGGTAGGTCAAATATTGGATGTATTAGAACGTTGCGGAATTTTGGAAAATACAATTGTAATCCTGACAAGTGATAATGGTCCTGTTGTAGATGATGGGTATAGGGATCAAGCGGTAAAACTTTTAGGAAACCACCGCCCTTGGGGAGTTTTGCGTGGAGGAAAATACAGTGCTTTTGATGCCGGTACACGAGTTCCATTTATTGTAAGCTGGCAATCAAAACTTAAGCAACAAGTCTCCCCTGCCCTTGTTTCCCAAGTAGATATGTTTGCTACGCTTACTTCTCTAAGCGGAAAGATTTTACCGGAAAATACAGCTCCCGATAGTTTTAACCAACTGAAAGCATGGACAGGTAAAGATCATAAAGGGAGGAAATATATAGTAGAACAAGCTGTAGGAACACTTGCTATTATCGAAGGGAAATGGAAATATATACTTCCCTCGAATGGAGATGCTTATTGGTCATGGACTAATACAGAATTGGGAAATAATCCTAAACCTCAGCTATATGATTTAAGTAAGGATATTAATGAAAGAAATAATCTCGCCGAACAATATCCTGATATAGTAAAAAAATTAGACCAATTATTGTTGCAAGTAAAAGACTCTAAGCAAACGAGATAACGTCAAATTCCATCTACTGCTAGGTTATGTAAATATACTTTGGCAAAAATATATACAAATCAAATATTTGAAGGATAAGTAAATAAATGCAATAAATACGAATGTACAAAAATTTAAAATATCAAGTTTATTTACTACTCAATCCTGCAAAAGAAAACAGGAAATGGGGCAAAATTGTAGATTATTTTCTCATAACCTTAATCTCATTAAACATTGTAGCCGTAATCTTCGAAACAGTTCATGATATTTATAATCCATATAGTTTTTATTTTAAGACATTTGAAAAAATATCAGTCTTCATTTTTACACTCGAATATTTGCTGCGGCTGTGGACATGTACCTGCAATACAAAATACAGCCACTCTATTACAGGCAGATTACGATATATATTTTCGTTCGAAGCACTTATCGATTTATTTGCTTTTATACCATTTTATCTGCCGTTTGCAAAAATCGACTTACGGGTTATCCGGATTTTGCGTTTGTTCAGGTTTTTCCGGATTTTCAAATTAGGCAGATATTTGAATGCCACAAAACTAATATCCAATGTATATAAATCAAAGAAAGATGAGTTATTTTTATGTGTAATAATTATTTTTTCATTGATAATTATTGCATCAAGCCTTATGTATTTTGCAGAGAACCAAGCACAACCAGAAAAATACTCAAGTATACCGGCAACCATGTGGTGGTGTGTAACCACATTAACTACAGTAGGTTATGGAGATATTTTTCCAATAACTGTAGTCGGTAAATTATTAACTGCATTTATTGCCATTCTCGGAATCGGAATGTTTGCACTGCCTGCAGGAATTTTAGCATCGGGTTTCTCTGAAGAATTACAGAAAAAGAAAAAAGGGAAAAAAGTCTGCCCTCATTGTAATAAAGAAATTGAATAATTTGATTTATAAATTAGATTTGAAATCTTGATTTTCAAAATATAATACAAAATGAAGCATTTAAAATCCATATTATATATTTTCTTACTATGCCTTTCAATCAACAGCTATGGACAAACCTCATTGGGTAAACAAGCCGGAAATACTGTAAGGGTAATGTCGTATAATATCCGTAACGGCTATGGAACGGATGAAAAAACAGACCTGAACCGCATTGCAAATATAATCCGAAAAACTTCGCCCGATGTGGTTGCTTTACAGGAATTAGACAGCACAACCGCCCGCAGCAAGCATATAGATGTTCTGACCGAATTAAGCAATATGGTTAAAATGTATGCTGTTTATGGTGCTTCTATCCATTTTGACGGAGGAAAGTATGGGATTGGGATTTTATCAAAAATTCAGCCGGTTTCGTGGAAACGGATTCCTTTACCCGGACGGGAAGAAGCCCGTTCATTATTAATGGTTGAGTTTCCTGATTATTGGTTCTGTTGTACGCATTTTTCGCTAACGGAGGAAGACAGATTAGCTTCTGCGGATATTATAAATAAAATAGTTGCAAACCGGCAAAAACCGGTGATTTTGGCAGGAGATTTAAATGATACGGCTGCATCTGCTGTTTTAAATAAATTCAGTTCTTCTTGGAGATTATTGAGTAATTCTAAAATGCTTACCTATCCTGCTGATAAACCCGAACAATGCATTGATTATATTATAGGTTATACGGCTGAAGGAGAATCTTACACAGTATTGCAAAATGCGGTTCTCAATGAACCTTTGGCATCCGACCATCGCCCGATTGTAGCCGATATCCGGTTTAAAGTCCAAAAAGAAAATATTTTCAGAACCATGCCTTATTTGCAGAATCTTACAAACGATGGAGTTACTGTTGCTTGGCACACGAATGTCCCCTGCCACAGCTGGGTGGAATATGGCATAGATTCTACCCAAATGCAGAAAGCCCAAACTTTGATTGAAGGCGAAGTAATGGCAAATAATACTTTTAATAAAATCAGAATCAAAGGCTTAAAAAGCGGAACAAGATATTATTACCGGATTTGTTCCAAAGAAATAACCCTATTTCAACCCTATTATAAAGAGTTTGGCGAAACTGCCTATTCAAGATTTTCTTCTTTTACAACATGGAATCCCAAGCAAACCGATTTTACAACCATAATATTCAACGATTTGCACGAACATTATGCTACCTATGATAAATTGTGCAGTTTGATAAAAGATATTCCTTATAATCTTGTAGTTTTCAATGGCGATTGCATTACCGATATTCAGGAAGAAATTAATGCTGTATACAGCATTAATTATTATGGATCAAAATATAAATCGAACGAAATCCCTGCAATTTATCTACGTGGAAATCATGAAATTCGGGGAGCATATTCGGTCTTACTTTCCAATTTGTTCGAAAGTATCGGAGAACACTCTTATGGCGCTTTCAGCATTGGAGATACCCGTTTTGTGATGCTGGATTGCGGAGAAGACAAACCGGATAATCATTGGGTATATTATGGCTTAAACGATTTTGATCAATATCGTAAAGAACAAATCAATTTTCTTCAAAAAGAAATAACATCCAAAGAATTTAAATCAGCTTCTAAAAGAATCCTTATCCATCATATTCCTACTTATGGCAAAGTAGTAACAGAAGAGGATGCACCTTGCCGGAGACTTTGGGGTAATATTTTGGAACAGGCAAATTTTGACGTCTGCCTCAATGGGCATATGCATGAATTCGAATATCTGCCTAAAGGAAAAGATAAAAACGCATTTCCCGTAGTAGTTGGCGGAGGTCCCGACGAAAAAATAGCTACTGTAACAATCCTGTCAAAAAAAGGGAAAAACCTGAATCTTAAAACTTTGGATAGCAATGGCAAAATTTTATTGGAATTAAATCTATAATGCACTTGTGTTTTCAGATTTTATACATTTATTTCCACACATGTAATTGATGTCTCTGAATTAAAAATTATCCTGTACTTTTGCACTTTAAACTAATATCCCTCATCCATGATAACACTGTTGTCGAAAAACCACACTCCAATCTGGATTAAACTGCTTATCGATTTGTCTATCTGTGCAGTATCTGTCCCTCTTGCATTTCTGATTCGTTACAACATGGTTATGCCCGATGAGGCAAAAAATGTATTTTATATTCCCGTCCTAATTATATTATCAGCCAGAGCATTATTTTTTATCATTTTTGGTATTCATAAAAGTATAAGCCGTTACACAAATACCGAAGATATTGTAAAATTATTTTTCAGCATATTGCTGGGTTCTTTATTAATCGGGCTTATTAATATCATTATCTATTACATACATGTTCCTCACAAATTTTATATCCCAACCTCTGTAATCTTTATTGATTTCTTATTTACATTGGTTTCACTAACAGGTATGCGTTTAGCCGCCAAAATCTATTATTTGGAATACACCAATCCCCGTTCTAAAAAAACCAACGTAGTTATATTCGGAGCAGGCGATGCCGGAATTATTGCCAAAAGAGCTTTAGACAGAGACGCAGGCAGCAAATATAAAGTAATTGCTTTTATCGACGAAAATCCTCAAAAAATAGGGAAAAAACTAGAAGATGCTCCTATATATGGATTAGAAAAACTATCTGTTTTATTAAGTGAAAATAATATTGCCCACGTAATCATTGCTGTGCAGAATATCAAAACAGAAAAAAAACAGGAAATTATCGAAAAATGTCTGAGCTATAATGTAAAAGTGTTGAATGTTCCGCCCGTAAACAATTGGATTAACGGGGAATTAAGCTTCAAGCAGATAAAAAAAGTACAAATAGACGATTTGCTGGGAAGAGACGAAATAAAATTGGATATCAATCAGATACAACAGAAATTTGCTAATAAAGTGATTTTGGTAACTGGTGCCGCCGGATCGATAGGCAGCGAAATTGTACGCCAAATTTTAACCCACATCAATATCCGCCAAATTATTATTGTTGACCAAGCAGAAACGCCTCTGCACGATTTAGATATAGAACTGTCTGGATGGAGTAAGTCGGAATTATGCAAATTTTTTATCGGAGATGTTACCAATCATGAACAAATGCAATGGATTTTCGAAACATATCATCCGGAGATTGTTTTTCATGCTGCCGCATATAAACATGTTCCTGTAATGGAAGCCAATCCTTCGGCTGCCATACAAACCAACGTTAAAGGAACCAAAACTTTAGCAGATTTATCTATCCAATACAATGTTGAACGTTTTGTAATGGTTTCAACAGATAAAGCTGTAAATCCGACCAACGTTATGGGAGCATCGAAACGAATTGCTGAAATATATGTACAATCTCTCAATCATAACGGAACTACCAAATTCATTACCACACGCTTCGGAAATGTATTAGGTTCAAATGGTTCTGTAATTCCTTTGTTTGAGAAACAAATTAAACGGGGTGGAATTGTTACTATTACCCATCCTGAAATTACGCGTTATTTTATGACTATTCCCGAAGCATGCCGATTAGTACTCGAAGCCGGCTGCATGGGCAACGGAGGAGAAATCTTTGTTTTTGACATGGGAAAATCAGTTAAAATTGTAGATTTAGCTAAGAAAATGATACAACTTTCAGGTTTAACTTTAGGAAAAGACATTGAAATAGTTTACACAGGTTTACGCCCGGGAGAAAAATTATACGAAGAGTTGTTGAATAACGCCGAAAATACTATTCCCACTCACCATCAAAAGATTATGATTGCCAAAGTGCGTGAATATGATAAAGATTTAATTACAAACCAGATAGAACAGCTTATTAAATTTACTTCCGAAATGCATGATAATTTGGATGTAGTACGCCAAATGAAACAAATTGTTCCTGAATACAAAAGCCAGCATTCTATTTACGAAGTACTCGATAAATAGGATGAATGTTTAACTTTACGGATACAAAAAAAGCTACTGAAATCTCAGTAGCTTTTTTAAATTATCAAGAATATCACTATTTAGTTTTATTCTCAAAGTGTTTTTGATATTTAGTTCTAAACTTATCAACGCGACCTGCGGTATCAACAAGTTTAACTTTTCCGGTAAAGAATGGGTGAGAAGTATTTGAAATTTCAAGTTTAATCAATGGATATTCGTTTCCATCTTCCCATTTTATAGTTTCTCTAGTTTGTGTACAAGATTTAGTTATAAACATATAGTCGTTTGACATATCTTTAAAAACAACTAATCTGTAATCCTTTGGATGAATGTCTGCTTTCATATTTTTAAATTTTAGGCCGTTTAACCAGTTTAATAAACGATATTATTTTGAACTTGCAAAGGTATGTCTTTTTATTAAAAGAACAAAGGCTTTTAAACAAATATTTCTTTCAAAATGTTTCTGTTTATCATAAAAACTCCCTAACTTGCAACCTCTTTTAGATTTCATCTATGTAAAAATAGTTGTTTGTATATGAATAGAATACGTTTAAATATAATTTTTACAATTGTTTTCTTCATTACGCTTTGTGCCATTTTCCCTTCTAATCTTCATGCTGCCGAAGAAAAAAAGAGCTCAAAAGGTGTGGATGTTAGTACCCTTATATTTGAACATATAACAGATGCCTACGAATGGCATATAGCAACTATCGGCACAAAACACATTAGCATTCCGTTGCCTGTTATTTTGTGGCATAATGGAAGTCTCAGTATTTTTTCTTCTTCGCATTTGCATCATGGACATTCATCTTATAAAGGATTTAAAATTATTGAAGAAGGAGCATTTAAAGGAAAAATAGGCTGCGTACTTATCAATGCCGCAGGACAAGAAGAATTTACCGAAAAACGTCCTCTAGATTTTTCTATTTCTAAAAATGTAGTATCCCTTTTTATAGGGTGTATTATTATTTTCTTGATTTTTATGGGCGTTGCCAAAGGCTATAAAAGAAATAAAGATCATGCTCCCAAAGGATTGCAATCAATGTTAGAACCTGTTATTTTATTTGTTCGGGATGAAGTAATTGTTCCTGCAATGGGTAAAAAGCACAGCGATAGATACTTACCTTATCTTTTAACTTTATTCTTTTTTATCCTGATTAATAATCTTTTAGGAATTGTTCCATTTTTTCCCGGAGGAGCTAATTTAACAGGAAATATTGCAGTAACTGGTATTTTGGCTGTATTTACTTTTATCATTACCCTATTCAGCAGTAAAAAACATTACTGGATCGATATAATCAATATGCCGGGAGTACCTTGGTGGCTTAAAATACCACTTCCTATTATGCCCATTGTAGAAATATTGGGGATGATAACAAAGCCGTTTGTACTGATGGTTCGGCTTTTTGCCAATATTACTGCCGGACATATCATCATTCTGGGATTCATGTGTTTAATTTTCATTTTTGGAAACATGTCTCCAACCACAGGCTATCTAGTTTCTCCGGTTTCTGTGCTGTTTGGGGTATTTATGAGTTTGTTAGAGCTGTTGGTTGCATTTATACAGGCACTTGTATTTACTTTGTTATCAGCATTATATATAGGAATGGCTATCGGAGAAGAGCATACAGAACACAACAAATTGGAAATAAAACATTAAAATAATATTCATTTACTAATCAAAAACATAAAATTATGTCAACTTTATTAGTCTTATTACAAACAATTGCTGCTGATTTTGCACCATTTGCAAAAATGGGAGCCGGTATTGGAGCCGGTATTGCCGCTATAGCAGCCGGAATAGGTATTGGTAACATCGGAAAAGGAGCTTTAGAATCTATTGCCCGTCAACCCGAAGCTACAGGCGATATTCGTACAAACATGATTCTTTCGGCAGCGCTAATTGAAGGAGCGGCTTTCTTTGCTATTGTAGTTTGCTTGCTGATTCTATTTGTTTAGTCAAAATTAAATTTAGATAAATATACCGTTGCTGTATCAAAAATCTACAGCAGATTTGAGAATATAAACCTCACAGGTTGCTTGAAACTTGTGAGGTTTCAAACAATATTTATATATATCTAAAATTGATAATATACTTATTTGTATTCTTTTGAAATAAAGAAAATTGCAAGATTATGGAACTAATTAATCCGGGTATGGGTCTCATTTTTTGGATGACCCTTACATTTCTTATACTTTTCATTCTTTTGCGGGTATTCGCTTGGAAACCTATCCTCAAAGGTTTGAAAGAACGTGAAAATTCGATAGAATCAGCTTTACAGCTAGCCGAACAAACACGCGAAGAAATGAAAAACCTGCAAGCCGGAAACGAACAATTACTCAAAGAGGCTTTAATAGAAAAAGACAACATTGTTCGTGAAGCCCGTATCATGAAAGAAAAAATGCTGGAGGATGCTAAAAGCCAAGCCCAGCAAGAAGCTCATCGAATTATCGAATCAGCCAGAGAAGCTATCAATTACGAAAAAATGGCAGCTGTAACTGAATTAAAAAATCAGGTTGCCATGTTATCTATAGAGATCGCTGAGAAGATTTTGGCTTCAGAACTAGATAAATCCAAACAACTGGAACTTATCAAAAAAGAAATGAGCAACATCAACATTAACTAATGTTCGACGATGGGAAATAATAAAGTCAATATACGGTATGCCAAGGCATTATTCGATTTATCTGTAGAACAGAATCTTATCGAAGAATGTTTTGCAGATATGAAGTTTGCTATCGAAATTTGCGAACAATCGAAAGATTTTGTCATGATGCTGGCAAGCCCGATTATTCACGAAAAAAAGAAAATAAGCATTGTAAAGCAGGTTTTCGAAGAAAAAATTCAACCTATTTCCCTGAATTTTATTTCTTTAATTATAAAAAAACGGAGAGAAATAAACTTAAAAGACATAGCCCAAGCTTATATTGAACTTTATAAAGAATACAAAAACATCAAAACACTGAAACTTTATACACCTGTTCCGGTAGATGATGAGATACGTACCAAAATTATTCAGATTGCAACTGAACAAACTCAAGCTAATATTGAACTGGAAGAATATATCGACGAAAGTTTAATTGGTGGCTTTGTATTGAATTTGGGTGATGTTTTATTTGATAATTCTTTAGCCAATAAAATCAGAAAACTGAAAGCAGATTTCAGTAAAAATATTTACGAAAAAGGATTTTAAAATACTGTATATCATATAATTAATAATTACATGATAATAAAAATTGTTTAAATCATGGTTGATATAAAACCTGCCGAAATTTCGGCAATATTAAAACAACAATTAGGAAGTTCGGCTATAGATGCCGAATTAGAAGAAGTAGGCAATGTACTAACCGTAGGCGATGGCATTGCCCGCATATATGGCATGACCAAAGCCCAATCGAATGAATTGGTCGAATTTGTTGAATCAGGAGTAAAAGGCATTGTGCTAAATCTCGAAGAAGACAATGTAGGGGTGGTTATTTTAGGAGAATCCAAAGGAATCAACGAGGGTGATGTAGTAAGACGAACACGCTTAATTGCTTCTATAAATGTGGGAATGGGACTTTTCGGAAGGGTAATTAACACCATTGGCGAACCTATCGACGGAAAAGGCTTAATTCAAGGCGATTTATACGAAATGCCTTTAGAGCGTAAAGCTCCGGGCGTTATATTCCGCCAGCCTGTAAAAGAGCCTTTGCAAACCGGAATCAAAGCTATTGACTCCATGTTTCCTATCGGACGCGGACAACGTGAATTAATTATCGGCGACCGTCAATTAGGAAAGACAGCTATCGCTTTAGATACAATTATCAATCAAAAACAATATTTTGATAAAGGAGAACCCGTATATTGCATTTATGTAGCTGTAGGACAAAAAGGTTCTACAATTGCCAATGTAGTAAAAACTTTGGAAGAAAAAGGAGCTATGGAATATACTACCGTAGTTGCTGCTACAGCTTCCGACCCTGCTGCCATGCAGTTTTATGCCCCTTATGCCGGTGCTGCTATCGGAGAATTTATCCGCGATACAGGTCGTCCGGCATTGATTATTTACGATGATTTATCGAAGCAAGCCGTAGCCTACCGCGAAGTTTCGCTGTTGTTGCGCCGTCCACCCGGACGCGAGGCATATCCGGGCGATGTATTTTATCTCCATTCACGTTTGCTTGAGCGGGCTGCTAAAATTATTAATGAAGACCGGATTGCACAGCAAATGAATGATTTGCCGGAATCTATCCGACATTTAGTAAAAGGAGGAGGTTCATTAACCGCTTTACCCATTATCGAAACACAAGCCGGAGATATTTCAGCATATATTCCTACCAACGTGATTTCTATTACTGACGGACAGATATTTGTGGAATCCAATTTGTTCAATTCCGGTATCCGTCCATCTATCAATGTAGGTATTTCCGTATCACGCGTAGGAGGAAATGCACAGATAAAATCGATGAAAAAAATTGCCGGAACGCTAAAACTCGACCAAGCCCAATACCGCGAACTGGAAGCATTTTCGAAATTCGGTTCCGACCTCGATGCCGCTACCAAAGCCGTATTGGAAAAAGGAGCCCGCAACGTACAAGTGCTTATTCAGCCACAATACAGCCCTATGAAAGTGGAAGAACAAATTGCGATAATATATTGCGGAACAAAAGGTTTGATGCAGAAAGTGCCGGTAAAAAGAATACAAGAATTTGAAGCCGAATTTCTACATCACCTGCAGGAAAAACATGCAGATACGCTTGAATCGCTTCGCAATGGGGCTTTAACCGATAAAGATGAACAAATGCTGCAAGAAGTAGCTCAATATATCAGCAAGAAATTTGAATTGTAGTTTTCAATTTTATAAAAATTCAAAATGGCTAATCTTAAAGAAGTAAGACTACGGATAGAATCTGTGAAATCGACACAGCAGATTACCAGCGCCATGAAAATGGTGTATGCTGCCAAGTTTCGCAAAACGCAAAGTTCTATTCTAAAGCTACGACCCTATTCAGCAAAACTTACGGAAATACTTCAAAATGTGGTTTCTGCAGATACCGAAAATATCGCTTTAGCTCACGAACGCCCTGTTGTACATTCATTATTGATTGTGGTTACTTCAAACAAAGGTTTGTGCGGAAGTTTCAATTCTGCTGTTATCAAAGCAGCTGTAGCACATATAGAAAGCCATTATGCAAAAGCTCATCAAGAAGGTAAATTATCAATTATTACTATTGGAAAAAAAGCTACAGAATACTTTACCAAACGCAAATACAATGTTATAGACAGTTTGGATGAATTATTAGACCATTTGTCGTTTAACGCGACTGTACCTTTTTCAGAGCAATTGATGACTGAATTTATCTCTAAAAAATACGATAATATCGAGATTATATACAACCGTTTAAAAAATGCGGCTACACAAATTCTAACCATAGAGCCTTTTTTGCCCATTAAAATAGAAACTCAAGCTCAAACGACCACCAAAGCCGATTATATTTTTGAGCCTGAAAAACAAACCATACTTGAAAATTTAATTCCTCAAACGCTTAAAACACAAGTTTACAAAATTCTTTTAGATTCTTTAGCTTCAGAACATGGTGCTCGTATGACAGCCATGAGCAAAGCTACCGATAATGCTCAGGAGTTACTCAAAGATTTAAAAATTTCGTACAACAAAGCCCGCCAAGCTGCCATTACCAACGAAATTATAGAAATTGTAAGCGGAGCTAATGCACTGTAAGTATGGAAGTTCGTATTGATAAATGGCTTTGGGCTGTAAGGGTTTATAAAACCCGCAATATGGCGGCGGAAGCCTGCAAAACAGGGAAAGTAAAGTTGGACGGAAAAAACATCAAGCCTTCTCATAATGTAAAAATAGGCGAAGAATATGAGGTAAAAATTGATGTTTTGGAAAAAAAACTCAAAGTATTAGCTTTATTGGAAAACCGCGTTTCGGCAAAATTAGTACCTGATTACATGCAAGACCTTACCCCTGTTGAAGAAATAGAACGCCTCAGGCTGATAAAAAAACAATCGTTTGAACGCAGAGAACGAGGTATAGGCAGACCTACCAAAAAAGACCGCCGAGAAATTGAAGAATTTAAGTACTTATAAAGTAAAATAGCTGATTATTATGACTTATAATAATCAGCTATTTTTGTATATTTCAATTAATTATCTATTCCGTTTTAATATTCGAAACTACTTCCTCCTAAAAATTCGCGTAAAATAGAAGTTGGCGGAATATCCCGCTGATCAATGGATTTGAAGAATGACAAAAATTTGAGCAAACGCATTGCTTCCGCATATTCCGGCTGATTTTCAGGAACTTTCCGCAACAAAGATTCAGCCTCATCTTTCATCATACTTATTTCGTAAAGCAAAGCCGTATTAAAGATAAAATCAGCATTTTCCTGATAGGGAAAAATATATTTTTCTTCTCCATAACGCACACTGTCCCAACGTTTCAAAGTATCATAAGCAGAATAGTACCGATATTTTGCATCACGTACAATACGTCGGATTAGTCTATTATCCGTAGTGTGAATTACATTTTGATAATCTAAAGCCACTTGCGTAAGTGCAGACGCAAAAATTTTAAATTTATATCTATCTGCAATAGTTGGCGTAAGATTGGGATTTAATCCGTGAATTCCTTCTATTATCAACAATGAATCGGGTTTCATTTGTATTTTTACATTATCAAAAACACGGGTTCCGGTTTTAAAATCAAAACGGGGCAGCGAAATTTCCTTACCATCCAAATATTCATGCAATTGCTGATTAAAAAACGGAACATCAATAGCATCCAATGTTTCAAAATCATAATTTCCATTTGCATCTTTTGGGGTATTTTCCCGATTTACAAAATAATTATCTAAAGAAATTATATGAGAATGTACACCCATAGCTTGCAGATGTACTTGCAGTTTCATACTGCTGGTAGTTTTGCCAGACGATGAAGGTCCTGAAATCAATACAATTTTCACATCGGGACGGCGTTCTAAAATCTTTTCCGCCATCTTGGTTAAGCTGATTTCATGCAGAGTTTCTGCTACTTTTATCAGAAATTGAATTTTTCCAGCATCAATAGCTTCATTTATTTTGCTTACATAGGGTACTCCCATCAAATTTACCCATTTTTTATAGCCCCGAAAAACTTTAAATAATTTAGGCTGATTAATAACATCGCTAACCTCGTCTAAATTTGAACGTTTGGGAGGAAGCACCAATAGACCGTCTGCTATGGTAATAACATCCCAAGTTTTAAGTTTTCCCGTAGAAGGGATTAAATATCCATAGAAATAATTCGGTTCATTATCAAGGTAATAAACTGATGTATAGAGCTTTCCTCTTGTATTTATTAAATCAATTATATCATGAAGTCCATGATTTTTAAATATCTCCATAGCTTCTTCCGTAGGAAGTTTTTTCCGCCTAAAAGGCACATCCTCTGCTACAATTTCTGTCATACGATTTTTGATAGCCGACATAATTTCCGGTGTTATAAAAATCATATTTCCGGTAACAGTATCCTCTATTTCGCAATACCAGCCATGCGAAATAGTATTCAATACCTTCAATCTATAGTTAGGATATAAATCCTTCAAACTTTTATACAATACAAAAAGCAACGAACGGGCATACATCCGGCTTCCATTTACATCAGAAGCATCTATAAATTTAATAATACGCGGAGAAAAAATTTGATAATCCATCTCCTTAATCGTATAATTAGCCAAAGCCCCTATTACATGCTTGGTATCTATCATCACATCTTCAGCTATTTGTGCGATGGTAGTTCCTGCCGGATATTCTTTTTTTACAATTCCCGACGGGGTTTCTATTCGTATTTCTATCACTTTTATAAGATTTTTAAATGCAATAACTATTTATCTATCCGCAAAAATTTCCCTGTTGAACTAAACTCTAATTCCAAATCATTATCCAACTCAACTTGCTGTTTATTTCCTTCCAGTTCCCATTTTACAATACTTTGACCGGGATAATTTTTCTCAACAAAAGTAAGTATTTCTTTGGGTATTACACTATTCGGGAGTTCTGTAACTCCCTCAATACTTGTAATTTGCTTTTTATTATTAAAATCTAATTGAACTTTATTATCCAAAATAATTTCATAATCCAAACTTAGCAAATCTTTATCTTCTTTGGCTGTTATAATTTTAGATTGGGGAAAATGTTTTTGCACATAATTTTTTATTTCAGCCGGAATTTCCTGCTGAGAAAGTATTTTGTCTTGTGCTTTTACTAAACCGGAAAACAATAAAACAGACAGGATAAGTCCTGTTTTTAAAATTTTGATTTTCATAGCTTTGTAGTTTATGTTATTAATTTAATATGCTCAAATCTTCTTTTCTCCAATTCACTTTTCCTTTATTATCTCTTCTAATTTCTTCTCCAATTCATTAATCCTCTCCACCAATTTACCAATATTACGGGTATGAATAAAAATACGCTTAAATTCTACAGCAGGAATTGCCGGAGAGCCTAAAATACTACTCCCTTTTTTCACATTAGATGCCACTCCCGCTTGAGCAGCCATTTTTACCTCATCTTCTACAACCAAATGCCCTGCCATGCCTACCTGTCCCCCTACCATGCAATTTTTGCCTACTTTGGTAGAGCCCGAAATTCCAACCTGTGCTGCCATTACCGTATTTTCTCCAATAGAAACATTATGGGCAACTTGAATCAAGTTATCCAATTTTACGCCTTTTTTCAAAGTTGTAGAGCCCAAGGTAGCACGGTCTATACAAGTATTAGCACCTATTTCTACATAATCTTCTACAACAACATTTCCTATTTGGGTAATCTTTTTATAATTATTTTCGCTATTGGGTACAAATCCAAAGCCATCGGCTCCCAAAACTGCTCCGGCATGGATGGTACAATAATTACCTATAACATTATCAGAATAAATTTTTACTCCGGGAAAAATCGTAGTGTTATCGCCTATTTCACAATTATCACCAATATATGTTTGTGGGTAAATTTTGGTATTATTCCCAATTTTCACATTCTCGCCGATAAAACAAAATTCTCCTATATACACATCGTTACCATATTTTACTGATTTTGATATAAATGCAAACTCAGAAATTCCGGTTTTATTCATCTGCACCTCTTTATAATACTCCAGTAATTTTACAAATGATAAATATGCATTTTCTACTCTTATCAAAGTTGGCTTAATCGAATTTTCAGCTTTAAAATCCTGATTAACAATAATAGCTGTAGCATTTGAAGTATAAATATGGGGAGCATAAGCCGGATTTGCTAAAAAAGAAAGGCTGCCTTCGCTGCCTTCTTCTATTTTTGCAATTTTGGAAACTACAGCATCTGCATTTCCTTCTACAATTCCTCCCAATAGCTGGGCTATTTCCGATATTTTTACTTTCATAGTTCTTAATATAAAATTTATTTATTCCATTATACTTTTAAGATGTTTCACATGAAACATTCATCTTTTCTATTTGTTATCAATAGTTTATAAACAAAAAATGAAAAATCTACATTCAACCTCTATTCATCGTTCATAATTTATAGCTTATCGTTCTATTCCTCCTCCCCTGCCAACATTTCTTCAGGAAGCTTATAATTATCGTAACTTATTTCAATTCCATTTTTATAAGTTATAACTAAGAAAATATTTCCTTCTTTATCATATTTCCGGTCTTCGCCTTGTTTCTTACCTTGCACGTAATTTATTTCTTCTTTGAGTTTACCGGTTTCCCAATAATATTTATGCTTTCCATTGGGAATTCCATCTAAATATGCTCCTTCAAAAATTAAAATATCATTCAAATAATGTTTCCAAATTCCGTTTCTATGCCCGTTTATGTATGAACCGCTTTGTCTGCTGCTGCCATTTTTATAACCCCAATCACCATTTTCTTCTCCTGCAACATATTCTCCTTGGGCAATTATATTTCCGGATTCGTCATATTCTGTACTTTTTCCTTCAAGTAAGCCCAATTCATAATTTTCTATTATATGCTCTTTTCCACTTTCATAGTACCATTTCCATGTTCCGTCAAATTCGCCTTTATTTCCAAAATTTCCTTCCTGTTCTATTTCTCCATTTTTGAAATAAAATTTCCAATAATCAACCTTTCTTCCAGTAATATACTTTCCTTCACTTCGCAAAGTTCCATCATCATAGTATTCTTTCCAATACCCGTTTTTCAATCCCTTATCATCCACTATTCCCCCCTCCCCTATTACTCTGCCTTCATGGAGAATGTAACTTTTCTTTATTTTCCCATCTTCCGAATATTCGCGTCTTACGCCTTCTGCTTTTCCTTTATTATAGCTTGCTACAATTTTGGGATTCCCATTCGGATAATAATCTGTCCGTATTTCTAATTTCCGTAACTCGGGCGGATCCTGTATTAATTCATCGTTTACATATTTTTCTATTTTTACTAAACTCCCAACGGTATCATATAATTTATAAAAACCATTTCGTTTATTGCTTAAGTAAGGTATTTCTTCGTAAACCAAACCATCGGAATAAAATGTTTTCCACATTCCGGTTTTCATTCCCGATTTATCATAACGATTAATGCGTTCCATACTTATAGCAACCCCTCCCCTATACTCGCGTAAAAGAATAACATTGCCTAAAGTATCATATTCCTTAGAAAAACCGTTTTCTACTCCGTCCTGATAAGGTGTAAATATTTTTAATTTTTTACTAGGGTAAAATGCTTTCAAACTGTCGATTATATCATTATTAAAATAATATTCTACAGTTTCCTGTTCCTGATATTCTCTTCGTATACCGTTTTTTATACCTTCTTTATATGTTATTTCCAATTGTAATTTACCGTCCTGATTGTAAAATTTCCAAACACTGTCTAATTTAA
>JAVBQU010000035.1:0-10042 GCA_031548675.1 Bacteroidales bacterium | reverse complement strand
AGTTTTTCATCTACCAATACTACGCCGGGTCTTATATTCTGCATTACAGTATAAAAAACATTGCGGGAATCGTTGAGTTTTTCTGTCTCTTCCGTTAAATGATTCTGAGTCTCTTTCAGATTAGATTCTACCCTAATCATTTCATCCTGTATCCGTTTTAATTTACGTTCCAATTGCATTTTTTTACGGTGCGCATAGCCCGAACACATATCAATAGAAGCAACCCCTTGGGCAACAGATACCGCTAAATCGTGGCACGAAGCAAAACCGCAGGCTTCGCAGGCATGCGTTGCACTTGTAGCTCCCGATTTGCCCAACAGACGCAGTGCGTCATGCAGCTTATTTTCGTCAACCTCTTGCTCAGTCTGGCTATCCGCAAAATACGAATCCTTCATATTGATTGCATCATAATACTTATCCAGATTCTGCTTCCATTGATTCAGATCAAAATTGTTCAAACGCTTATTGGCATAATTGGTAGTTAAAGTATGCCTTATATATTTTTTTCCGTTCAAAGAAGACCCCGGTCCCATCTGGCATCCATCGCAATAGAACAAATTAAAATGCTGCTTAATAAAATCAATATCCGTAGAAAACTGCTTTATGGCATCCAAGGCATCTTTTTTGCCTTCGGCGGTAGTTACCGTACCAGTTAATAAAGAAGTATCAATTTCAGCTGCCTCTACAAAACCCTCGCTGATAGGATAGATAGAACCTTTGTAGCCCAAAGGAGCATCAAAATCAGAAAACTCTACTATTTTTTCTTTAATCCGATGAGCATCGAACAGCTCTCTCAAACCTATAAAAGTTAAAACCGCATCTACAGCAGAATTACCCGATAAGCGGTACACTTCCCGTTTAGCAGCAATGCAGGGTCCTATATATACAATTTTAATTTCTCCGCCATAAATTTTACGTACAGTTTGAGCCATAGCCCCCATAGGCGTAATAATAGGCGTAAGATTATTTATTTGTTCAGGATAATATTTCTCAACATAATAAATAATGGCAGGGCAGTTGGAGGTAATATAGTATTTCCCTTTAAAATCCTCTAATAAACGGGCAAACTCTTTTGCCACCAAATCCACGCCGAACGAAACCTCATGCACATAATCAAATCCCAGCTGGCGAATCATCTGCACAAATTTCCGGTAATCCGTTATATCATCAAATTCCGCACAAATACTTGGGTCTACAATGGCTGCAACCCGATTTTTCGATTGCAATAAATCCATTACCTCCTGCTTCGAATCAATATACGAAATAGCATTATATTCGCACGAGCGGTAGCAGGTTCCGCAAGCAATGCAGCGCTCCTGAATAAGCACCGGAACCTCGTCGTTCCCATGCATTTGTATTGCTTTTACCGGACATACCCGTACACAGGCATAGCATTTTCGGCAGGCTTTATGATGAATATGAATAATATCTTCCATTCTTCTATGTAAGCTAGGGTTATTTATAGAACCGGATTTATTTTGGAAACGGCAATATGCTGATTATTTCCAAACAGGTACAGAATATGCCGTATGAAGATTAAATTCAGGCTTAAATCTACCGGTATTCGATAACCCGTTCAAAATAAAGCTGGCGGACTCTGTTTCCGGTTTTTTCTTCCAATTTATAAGTTACTTTTTTAGTCCAGTTCTGAACCGTATCATAACCATATTCAAATACGCTTCCCGAGCCTATTTCCCATTCCCTCTCATAAATACTTTCAGTAGATTCCGGTTCATCAGCAGCCACATTATTCGAATTTTCATTTTCGCTATTATACGATTCATCAACATTATCGGCAGATGCAGGAACAGCGGCAGCAACCTCTGGCAAAGGTTTAGAAACCGTTTGCGAAACCAGATTTTCATTCATATCATAAGCATATTTCACTTCTTCCGTAACCTGGTCTTGTTCGTTATAAGTGGTTTTTACCTGATACTTTCCAAACGAATTATAATCTCCGAATGTCGTTCTGCTTTCAAAACTTTCAGCTTTATTTTGGTATTTATAAGTAACTTGCGAAATTAATTGAGAATTATCATCGTACGAAAAAGTTTTTCTTCTGAATAAAGTTCCTCCTCCCGTATAATATTGCTGTTCCGTAAGCAGCTTGCCTTCATAAGTATGTACGATTTTTTGTACTAATTTTTCAGCAGCATTATACTTATCCTCATCCTGTATCATTTGCAAATCGGTATAGCTGTAAGCATAACGTTCTTTCAGCTTGCCGTTGCCGTCTTGTATGTCTTTTTGTTTTATTAGGTTTCCGCCATAAGTATAAACGATAATGCTTTGTAATTTTCCCGAATTATAATACTCTTCCTTTGCCAAAAGAGATTTATCATACGTATTTACCTTTCGGCTTACCTCCGTATCTTTGGCATCATAATGGATTTCTTCAATTAGCTGTCCGTTTTCGTTGAAAACCTGCAAAAAATCCTGAGCAGCCATATTTTGGCGTTTCCCTTTTTCTATACGTCCGAATTTTTCAGAAGTCCAATATACCCGCTGCCTAATCGTTTTTACCTTCCCTTTTATTCCGTATTTTTTAAGATTAGCTGCTATTTCGGTATCAGACAATGTGGTTTTATTATCATTGCCGCTTCCGCACGAAATGCTTCCTGCTACCAATGTTATCAGGCAGACTGCCCATACGATTCTATTTCTCATAATATCTAAATATTGAATTAACTAAAAACAAAATTACTACTTTTTACCGGCTTTTTATCATAGAATTATCCCTTTCCGAATGTGAAAAAAACAGAAGAAAGAATCCTATCGTCCTATGGTAGCAGAATATTTAAAAAAATATTATCTCAGCTTCTTAAATCTTTAGTGCTGGCAATATGATGAAATTCATATACTTTTTCCTCCGAAACCAGAAAAACAAGCGAAAAATCCACTTTTTTAGGATATATTTTGCTCCTGAAAACCTTCCGAAAAAATTTCGTTACCATTTCGTTACATTTTTCACCTCTGTAATAAGCATTATTTTCAGCAACTTACAAATATTTCGAAATTTCGTTACGACTTCGTTCCATTTTTTGTTATTTTAATTTATTTAAAATACCTTTGGAGAGATTTTTCCTTACTAAATTCAGCTTGAGATTGGGTAGGCGGAAAACCGAGTAGGAAAAAGAATACAATATGTTTTTAATTATAGGAGCTTCGCTCGCTCCGCCTAATATAAAAAGCCTCTCTTGCAAGGCTGATAAATGCAAGAAAATAGTGTGCAAGCTATTAAAGATAACAGGATTTATGAACCAAATTACAAGAAAGGCGTAACAAAATTACAACATTAGACTGTACTTACCAAAGTACACCGGACAAGGCTGCAATAGCAGGCTAAGCCGGAACAGCCTTAAGGCTGTATTTTAAATTTATTAATTAGGAAATTAAAATTAAATTAACATGAAAAAGATAATTTTCATAGCTATTATGGCAACCATAGCGAGCATAAGTGTATTTACCGCTTGCAACAAAGATGTACAAAACACAATAAAACCTGCCAAAATAAATCCTTTAAAAAATATAAAGGAGGGAACCACTTATACTTTTTACGGACAAACCGATAAAAATATTGCCAATGAAGAAATCTGCCAAATGCAATTGACTATGGGCAAAAACGGAGAATGGACGGTAAAAAAGCAAGTCATTCCCAATAGAATGTTTAAATCTTCTGTGGAAATCAGCACTTCTGTTTTGGTAAACATCCCCGAAGAATACATTAAGCGGATAGGAGATAATGCAATGGAATTTAATTTTCCTCAAGATGAGGATATTAAATACTATATAATTCCTTTTGAAGTTAGCGACAAAAAGGAAGCTTCTTTTATTGAATGTCCAAAGGGTTTTTCTCCAAGATGTGAATGTGAGAAATTAGGGAATAAGAACCTAGAACTTGGTTGTTCATACCACGAAACTCAATCAGGTAATATTACAAAGCGGACTTGCTCAGAAAATAGTGAAAAGTCATGTACTTCACACGGACAAGGTTATCAGTGTCAGGAAGGTTGTTATAAAAGTGTATCATCACTTACCGAACTTAACTTTGACAGGTATGTTATTGTGCCTGCAACAAGTATTGCACAGCAATAGTTAGGTTTAAATATGATGTGGAAGTTTATTGCTTCCACATCATATTTTATAATTAAGAATTGTACCCTATTTGTAGAATTTAAATAAAGATTGATATGAAAAAAGTTTTGTTTCTCTGTTTTTTATTGCCGATTATAAGCGTAGGACAACAAACCGATAGCCTGAAAATCCGTTGGATTTTAGAAAAATCGCATAAAGCAATGGATTTGCATTGCCGCAGTATAGATTATAATCTTTTTCAGCAAAATTGTAATAATGGTGGTAATTATAATTGCAATCTTGTATATAAAATGGTGTTTGATAATGACACTGCCTATGCAAAAATGTGGCATAAATATCAAAGAGATGTCGATAACACAGATGTTGAATATTTTATAGACTGTTCAAAGGATACTGCCTACTCATACGAACCAAGTTCGGGAATGCTAACACTTTATTCTACCCAAAATCTAAAGGGAAGATATTCGCTTGATGATAATTATTTTAAAGACTTGAGAAACACGATTTATTGGTGGATGCAGCCGGCAGATACAGGCTGGTATGCTAAAATCCTTTATGAAGGGGTGGCACTATTCAAAAAGAAGCCGGTATATGTAATTAAACAATCTGCAGAATATAAAGACCCCCTAATCTATTATACCAACCGCAAAATTGACGGCAAAGAAGGAGATTATTTGTGCCAATATTATCATAAAACTTTACTCATAGATACTGCAAGCTATCTGGTAATGAATAGTACAAGCTTTTGCTTAAGTCCTGAGCAGGATACATTTATTTATTTTAATACAAGCTTGCTCAATTATAAAATCAACACTTTGCAAGATATTAAATTTCATCCGGAAAAAGTACGTAGAGCTATTTCTTATATGAATGATGATACTTGTGCGTCGTCTATTGTAAAGGACTTACAAGGCAAAGCACCCCGAATAGTAGGGTTGAATTCAAAAGGAGAAAAATTTGATTTATATAAGCAGAAAGCTAAATGCTATGTGTTAGATTTTATGTATTCCAATTGTGGCTATTGCTTGGAAGATGCATTGCCTTTTTGGAAAGAAATGAAAGCCAAATATAATAACCCTGATATACAATATTTGGCTATAGATCCTGTGGATAAAATGGATAGAATGCAAGAGATGGTAAAAGAGTACAATATTAATTTCCCTGTAATACAGGATAAAAAAGCAGCTATAAATTATGCCATACCATCTTATCCATCGTGCTATATTTTGGATGAAAATTTTAATGTTATTTTTTCAGGCTTATATTTGTCCGAATGCGATAAAATAGAAGTGGAGAAAATCCTATCGTCCTATCACAACAAAACTGCAAAGCAAAAATAAATTAGGGAACAAGGTACAAGTTGTGACAAGTGACAGGTAACGCGTGACGAGTAACATGTAACAAGAGTAATAACAACTCAGTGTTTCTCTGTGAATTCTCAGTGCAAAAAAATAGATATAAGAGGACGAGGAAACAAGACATAAGTAAACGAGATGCAGATTTAAAGCAGAAATTATAAGTAATTAAACAAATAACCAACTCAACAACTCAACGATTCACCAATTCACCAATGCTATAAACCTTTAAGCATAAACAACTCAACAGCTCAACGATTCAACAACTAAACAACCCTTTAAGCATATTATGAAAAAATACATATTCCTATCTCTTACAGCCTTTCTGCTGTTCGGATGCAAACCCAAAACAGAAAACAATCAAACATCAACCATCGGAAAAGATACCCTTCTTTCTGACCATGTTGGTAATTCCGCCATCTGCTTCGATACGCTGGCACATGACTTTGGCAAGGTAATAAAAGATGCCAAGCCCGAATGCTATTTCAAGTACCACAATACCGGAACAGAACCTTTGGTACTTATCAATGTATCGGCAGGTTGCGGCTGCACGGTTATAGACTTCCCCAAAACCTCGCTTATGCCTAATGCGGTAGATTCTATCCATGTGCGGTTTACAGGAGCTAAGGAGGGCGGCGATTTTATAAAAACCATTACTGTACAATCCAATGCCTCTAACGGTACACAGCATTTGCAAATTAAAGGACATCAGATGTAAATAACAATGAGTTATGAATGATGAATGCGAAAAGGGGAACAGAAAGAAGTAAATTTGTTAACTTCATTATGCAATCTGTTTTTTGTGGTAAATTCTGTAGGCAGGTGTACAAGTAAACGAGATATAAACTAAGAAAGCAAGAACGTTATAACATTCAAACTTTATAACGTTATAAACTTTCAATAATTCAATAAATCAAAAAGCAAACACTTCATTTTTTGTCAACTTTTTTAGCTCCCATTTGTTGTAAAAATAACGCTTGTGCATCAAGTTTATAGCAGAATTTCATTGCAGAAATTTGAAAAAATACTACCTTTGCACTTGAAAATTTAACACGGAATATAAATAAATTAAAGTATCAGAAAATGAATACAATTAAAGTTGGAATCAATGGATTTGGACGTATCGGAAGATTGGTTTTTCGTGCAGCCTGTCAAAGAAATGATTTAGAAGTTGTGGCAATCAACGATTTGATTGACGTAGAATATATGGCATATATGCTTAAATATGACAGTGTTCATGGGAGATTTAACGGAACGGTAGAAGTAAAAGACGGGAAATTGGTTGTTAATGGAAAAGCGATCCGTATTACTGCCGAAAAAGATCCTGCCAATTTGAAATGGAACGAAGTAAATGTTGACTATGTTGTTGAATCTACAGGTTTATTCTTAGAAAAAGAAAAAGCAGCTTTACACTTGCAAGCTGGTGCTAAACGGGTAATTATGTCAGCTCCTTCAAAAGACGATACCCCGATGTTTGTATATGGTGTAAACCACAAATCATACAAAGGAGAAGCTATTATTTCTAATGCTTCATGCACTACCAACTGTTTAGCTCCTTTAGCTAAGGTTATTCACGAAAATTTCGGACTTTTAGAAGGCTTAATGACTACAGTTCATGCTACTACAGCCACCCAGAAAACCGTTGACGGACCATCTGCCAAAGATTGGAGAGGCGGACGTGCAGCAGCAGCCAATATTATTCCTTCATCAACCGGAGCAGCTAAAGCGGTTACCAAAGTTATTCCCGAATTAAAAGGAAAATTAACTGGTATGTCATTCCGTGTTCCTACCGTTGATGTATCAGTAGTTGACCTTACCTGTCGTTTAGAAAAAGCTGCTAGCATGGATGAAATTAAAGCAGCTATCAAAAAGGCATCAGAAAACGAATTGAAAGGCATTTTAACATATACCGAAGATGCGGTTGTTTCTACTGACTTTGTGGGAGAATCCTGCACCTCTATCTTCGACGTGGAAGCTAGTATTGCTTTGAATTCTAACTTTGTAAAACTCGTATCTTGGTACGATAATGAATGGGGTTATTCTTGCAAAATACTTGATATGGTTGCCTATACCAACACCATAAAATAATATTGCATTATAAAAAATAAGCCCGAAAATTTTATAGCATAAAATTTTCGGGCTTATTTTTTGAATTAATCCTTGTATCATATATCTTTTCGATTTTTAAATAAAAGGGCTTTAAGCAAAAGGAAGTGACAAATTGAAACAGAAGGATTGGCATAATAAAAAATGCGTTAAGAAAAAACGGATTTTGAAGCGTAAAGAACAAAAAAGCAAGCGGTGAAGTCAAATAAAAATACAGAAATTTACATGTCCCTAGGTATAAAATAGAACGATTTAGAGTCAACCTTTTTTTGTTTAGTGGAAAAGGAAGTTTTTTTAGCAATTTTTTATTCAGCCTTGAGTTTTTGTTACTTTTGGGTTAAGCCAAAAGTAAAATATAATCAATTAATTACCCATCTATGCCAGTTAAGAGGACAAAGCAACCGAAACTTTATAAAAGCACGCTTGGCAAACACAGTCTAAATTCTAAAATTAGACAATCTTTTTTCCTTACATAATAACCTTTTTGAAACAATTTCGTAAGAAATAGATGCAAAAATTTCTCTACCTTTGTACTTTAAATCACATATTTACCATTCACATAATATGAAGTTTCCGAAAAATTCTAAAACCCTAAAATGGCTGATTGCTTTCGGCATTGCCAAAAAAGTATTGATTGTTTTAATAATCACATTCTTTTACAATTGTGGAGGAGATACTCCGCAAACTACCCCGCCGGAAGGACAGGCAGAAACAGATTATGCCTCTGTTGTTATTCCCGATTTCAATGCCGATTCGGCCTATTCTTTTGTAGATAAACAAGTGGCATTCGGAGCACGCGTACCCAATACCGAGGCCCATAAACGATGTGCCGATTATTTAATTGAAAAATTGAAGGTATTTACAGATACGGTTTATATTCAAAACTTCAACGCAGCCCGTTTCGATGGCGTACCCCAAAGCGGAATTAATATTATAGGCAGTATAAACCCGCAGGCAGGTACACGTATTTTGCTATGTGCGCATTGGGATTCGCGTCCGTTTGCAGACCATGATTCTATACCCGGAAATCAAAACAAACCTGTGTTGGGGGCTAATGACGGAGCAAGTGGAGTAGGTATTTTGCTCGAAGTAGCGAGAGTGCTTAAACAAAAGCAGCCGGCTGTGGGTGTAGATATTTTATTATTAGATTTAGAAGATGGGGGAGCACCCGAATCGGTGCAGAATGGTAAAGAAGAATCGTGGTGCTTAGGTTCTCAATACTGGGCTAAAAATAAACATCTGCCGTATTATCAAGCCAAATATGGAATTCTTTTAGATATGGTAGGAGCAGCCCATGCTACTTTTTATAAAGAAGAAACCTCAAGAGTATTTGCTCCAACCCTTTTGGATAATGTTTGGAAAGCCGCTAAGCAAAAAGGTTATGAAAAATATTTTGTAGATCAGGAAGTGAGCGGTATTTTAGATGACCATCTTTACATAAATAGAGACGGTCATATTCCTATGGTTGATATTATCCACATGGAACCGGGACAAACCAACCGCTTTTTCAAACATTGGCATACTACAACCGACGACATGAGTAACATTTCCAAAGAAACGCTTAAAGTAGTAGGAAATGTAGTATTAACGATGGTTTGTGCCGAAAAAGAATAAAAATATGCATAAAGTAAAAGCAAGAAAACGAATAGGTTTAGTAGCTCACGACAATAATAAAAAAGATATGGTAGAGTGGGTTGCATGGAACTACAGCATATTACACGAGCATGAACTGGTGTGCACCGGAACAACCGGACGGCTGGTACAAGAAACGCTTGAAGAATTAGTGCAGGGGCGGAGCTTACCCCGCATTACGAAACTTAAATCCGGTCCTTTGGGAGGCGACCAGCAATTGGGAGCAATGATTGTAAACGGAGAAATCGATGTTTTATTTTTCTTTTGGGATCCTATGGCGTCGCAGCCCCACGATGTGGATGTAAAAGCCTTGTTACGGATTGTAGCTTTATATAACATTCCTACTGCCTGCAACCGCTCAACAGCAGATTTTATTATTTCATCCGGTTTATTTCAGGAAGATTACCAGCCGGTGGTTAAAGATTATTCCGCTTATATCAAACGAAATCTGGAATGAGATAATAATTATCAGAAACTTTCGTAATCAGGCTGTTCAAAAGGGTTTTTTATGCCGTCATTGCTGAACTGCGAGTTACAAGCAGTGAAGCAATCCATTAGATTATTAATAGATCGCTTCGTTGTTTCTCCTCGCGATGACGCACACTGTTGCTTTTTTCAACAGCCTATCAAATAAACCGGATTATTATATATGCAGAATGTTTAAGTCAAACATTCACAAAATATTTCTTTATGCTTGAGCAAATTAATATTCAGAAGATTCTTTTTTTAGACATAGAGACAGTTCCGAAATTGCCTTGTTATAGCTAACTGCCCGAACCATTGATGTTAATTTGGAGAAAAAATGCGGAAAAGCTTACACATAACACCGACCCCGAAAACGACACTCCCGAAAC
>JAVBQU010000236.1:0-3442 GCA_031548675.1 Bacteroidales bacterium | reverse complement strand
AAAAGAATACGATTCATGTGATGATACAAATTGTAGGGGAAGGCACTCAAGCATTGTCTCAATTAAAAACGGGAGATACATTAAATATGATTTATCCTTTGGGTAATTCTTTTTCTTCTGTTGAGAATGCAAAAGTTTTGCTGGTCGGCGGAGGCTGCGGTGTAGCTCCTCTGTTATATCTGGCAAAGTTTTTATCGGGTAAAGGAAATACGCTGCATATTTTATTAGGCGCTCGAAACAAAGAGTTTATTTTGCAAGAAGCTAAGTATAAGCAATATGGGCTTGTTTCTGTTTCTACAGAAGATGGTTCTCTGGGAGAGAAAGGGCTGGTTACTGCAAATTCTGTTTGGGAACAAGATTTTACACGGATTTATACTTGTGGTCCAAATCCTATGATGAAAGCCATTGCTAAAATGGCTCAGGAACGAAATATCCCTTGCGAGGTTTCTTTGGAAAACCTGATGGCCTGCGGAGTCGGAGCCTGTTTATGCTGTGTTACGGAAACCCATGAAGGAAATAAATGTGTATGTACGGAAGGTCCTGTATTTCTTTCTACCGAACTAAAAAACTGGATTAAAAACGTCTAAATTTTGAATTTTATGTTAGATGTAAAAATACATAAGTTAGAACTCAAAAATCCGGTGTTGACAGCTTCCGGAACTTTTGGTTATGGTGAAGAGTTTGCCGATTTTATCGATTTAAATGCTTTAGGCGGATTTATTGTAAAAGGAACTACGGGTTCTCTGCGTCAGGGAAATGCTTATCCGCGCATGACTGAAACACCTTCGGGCATGCTAAACGCGGTGGGACTGCAAAACAAGGGTGTGGACGCATTTGCAGAACACATATATCCGAGAATAAAACATTATCAAACCAATATTATTGTCAATGTATCGGGTTCTACTATTGAAGAATATGTAGAGGTTGCCCGCAAAATCAATGCGTTGGAACATATTCCGGCTATAGAGCTAAACATCTCGTGCCCTAATGTGAAACAAGGCGGAATGGCTTTCGGAATTTATCCGCAATCGGCACAGGAAGTAGTCAAAGCGGTTCGGGCAGTTTATAATAAAACCTTGATTGTAAAATTATCGCCCAATGTAACCAACATTGTTGAAATGGCTTTAGCAGTAGAGGAAGCCGGTGCTGATTCTATTTCGTTAATTAATACTCTGTTGGGAATGGCTGTTGATATTCATAAACGCAAACCTATGCTTTCGACCATTACAGGGGGACTATCAGGACCAGCAGTAAAACCGGTTGCTCTGCGTATGGTTTGGCAGGTATCAAAGGCGGTAAAAATTCCGGTAATCGGTTTGGGCGGTATTATGACGGCTGAAGATGCGATTGAATTTTTGCTGGCAGGGGCTACTGCTATTCAGGTAGGTACTGCCAATTTTATCGACCCTTGTGCAACTATAAAAATTATTGCGGGTATTGAGGAATATATGCATAAATATGGTTTTAAGCATGTAAGCGAACTTATCGGAAGCTTACAGTGCTAATTCCTTTTTAATTATAAAAATACTATATCTACTTTTCGTATCTTAATTCTTTATTTATGCCCAAGTCATTATTCTTTCAAAAAGGGTACTTTGTCTTAATTATTCTTTCTTGCTTTTTTCTTCCTTTGGTAAAAATTGCATCTTCACTCCTGCTGATGTCTTTAGTTGTGTTGTGGGTTGCGGAATGGAATTTTAAGGCTAAATGGAATTTATTGCGTGAAGAGAAATGGAGAAAAGGAATATTGGGTATCGGTCTTTTGTATATTGCTTATTTGATAGGCTTGCTATACACCGAAAATTTCAAATATGCCGGTTTGGATTTACAAATCAAACTTCCTTTGCTTATTTTTCCGCTCATTTTTTCTACCTTAGATAAAGATATATTTTCTTCTACCAAAGTAAAATGGTACTTATGGGCTTTTATAACAGGATGTTTGGTTTTCGCCGTCATGTGTATTGCACGGGCTAATTATCTATACTTTTATAAGGAGGCAGAGGTTTCTATCTTTTATTATGAATATCTTACCTGGTATTTTCATCCGAGCTATGCGGCTATGTATGCTACTTTGGCAATCGTTTTTTTATTTAATATCCTTTTAAAAGAAAATTCTATCGGACGCAGCTTTCTGTATGCTTTTATGCTGATAATACTTGTAGGATTTGTAACATTGACCAATTCTAAAGCGGGGCTATTCGGATTAATCTTAATCATGGTCTGCTGTTCATGCTTTTGGATTTATAAAAAGAAGCAATATTTGAGGGGCTCTTTATTACTAATAGCCTCCATGCTAAGTATTGCAGCACTATTATGGACTTCACCTGTTTTCCGTTATCGTTTTTCTGATATGCGTACTACTTTAGAAAACACTGAGGATATTAATAAAAAATCGACCGGAAGCAGCGATTCCCGTGTTTTAATCTGGAGAACTTCGATTGAGATGATTAAAGAGAACTTCTGGATTGGACAGGGAACAGGCGATGTAAAAGATCAAATGCTGAATCAATATCTTAAAAAAGGCATAGAAGGAGCTTATAACAACAAATACAATAATCATAGCCAGCTTTTGCAAACTTTTGTAACTTTAGGCGTTTGGGGATTTTTAATTTTAATAGGAGGTATTTTATATTTGCTCCGAATGGGGATTAGGTATAAATATTTTCCTTTGATTTTATTCTCTCTGCTTGTAGTTTTAAATTTTACTTTAGAATCGATGCTGGAAGTACAAGCCGGAGTGATGTTTTATGGTTTGTTTGCTGCTTTCCTTTTAATGACGGGTAAAGTGCATGCCTTGGAGAAAGGTTTGTAAGCCACTGAATGTTTATAAAGTTATAAGGTTTGAACGTTATAACGTTTTTGCGTTTTAGTTTATATCTTGTACCTTGTTTACCCGTTTTACCCGTATCTAAAAAGTTTATCATTTTAAGGGCTTACTAATGCAACCTGTTCATATCTGGTTATGAGACCAGCTCACATCCAGCTGTGACAACATCCCACATTAGGCTATGAGACCGGCTCACATCCGGCTGTGACACAAACTCACATTAGGCTGTGATACCAACTCATATTTTACATACTCTAGCTTGAGAATACTTGTGTGAAAGATAAAGAGAAGAACCTAACCCTCACGCCTTTGGCGGAGGGACACGTCCAATCGTGTTCGAAAGGCTGCAATCATCTAAAATCAATATAAAATCTTCCTAACACGACTTGAATCACCCAAATAGAAAACCCTTTCATAAAACAGATAAGGAAATTATAACTACCTTTGCATAAAGGATTATATAACCAAGTGTTGGTGGATGTTAAGAGCCAAATCGAAACAAGTAAGACCGTTGAAATGTTTCTTTTAAAAGCAAGCTCTGCAAGTTAAGTAAAGTTTTCGAAAGATTTGCCGAGAACGTCATACTAATAATGGCAATATAGGTATTGAAAACCC
>JAVBQU010000017.1:0-13135 GCA_031548675.1 Bacteroidales bacterium | reverse complement strand
AAAAAATGACTACCTTTGAAGCCTGAAATAGAAATTATTATGGGCTGTTTAAAACTTACATATTACGAAAGTCCGTTTTTGGAAAAAACCGCACGGGAAAAACCCGAGCCGGGCAAAAAGTTGGTGCAGATGTTTATGAGTATCGACCCGCTCTCAACCCGCATTGTCAATGCCCTCAAGGCTGTTGATGATAACCCCCGCAACATCGAAGCAGCAGCAGCTCTAAACAAAAAACTGAAAGGCGTCCGCCTCACAGCTAAGAAGACCGACGAAGAAAAACAAAGCCTTGCCGCTGCCGGAAAAACCGTAAAAGAGGTATCTGCTGCACAAACCAGCTACGACAATAAGATAGAACACTTATCGCAGCTGCTGATGCTGCTCAAAAGTACGACCGGATACCAACCCAACGAACCCGAGCTTCAAATACCGGCTTTAGAAGCCTTGATAAAAAAGCTGAAAGCCGACAATGCACAAGTGGCAAAGACCGCAGCACCGCTAGGTTCCGCACGCATGGCAAGAAACAAAATCATGTATAACAAAACCACCGGAATTTCGGCTGCAGCCGGTTTACTCAAAGCCTATATAAAATCCGCATTCGGAGCATCAAGTCCCGAATATAAGCAGATAAGCGGACTAAGATTCTCTACACCAACATCAAAATAAGCTTAGTAAGCAATATTTAAACAGGAGGATAATTCAAAATTATCCTCCTGTTTTTTTCAAAATAGTCTGATTGGTTTTCTGAAAATGAATGTATCTCTTCGAAAAATAGTGAAAGCAAAAGTCAGAGCGTCTTTGCGAGGAGGAACGACGAAGCAATCTATTTGTTTGCAATAAGATTGCTTCCTGCTTCGTGCCTCGCAGTCGCAATGACGTTGTTAAAATTGGCATTTCCCGAAGAAGTCTAATGTATCGTCGAAAATATGGCTCTTATGCTTTAGAACTTGTATATAAGCAGTAGTTATATACATGCCTAAAAAACGAAACAGCCTGAATACTTTATAAAATACCTAAGTTAACTTATACATCTGCCAAGTGAATTTATAAAATAGGCAGGTGTATTTATGAAATAGGCAAGATGCAGTTCACATTTACCAAGTGTGTTAACACATCTGCTAAGTGTATTAACACATGAGGCAGAATGATTAACATATCTCTCGGGTGCATTAACATATGTCTCAAGTGTATTAACATATCTCGTGAGTGTATTAACATATCTCCCGAAATGCAAATCATATCTGCGGGATAAATTAACATATTCGATGAATAAAATTAAACTACGAATAAAGAATAAAAACAACTCAGTGATTCTCCGTGATTTCTCAGTGCATCTCTGTGAAAAAAGAGTTTGCGGCAAGTGAAAGGAAATTTGGGGATAAACATTCAAGCCCAAGCAGCTTAACAATCAGGTTTCCTTAACCCCAGTTTTTCAGCCTCCTTCAGCATAAGTTCAAAAGCCTGTTGGCGGTCGTTTTCGATAATGCCATCCATAATAGCATCCTTAATAGCCGTTTTGATAATTCCGATAGGAGGAGAGGGAGGAATCTGGAAATATTCCATAATATCCTCACCCGTTACAGGAGGCTGGAAATTTCGAATGCGGTCTTTTTCCTCTATCTCTTTCAGTTTTTGCTTAACCACTTCGAAATTATGAAGAAAACGCTTAATCTTTTCCGGATTTTTAGAAGTTACATCAGCAGAACAAAGCATCATCAAATCATCAATATCATCACCGGCATCAAAAAGCAGACGCCTTACAGCCGAATCAGTTACAATATCTTCCGCCAAAATAATAGGGCGGAGATGTAAAGCAACCAATTTTTCCACATACTTCATTTTTTCATTCAAAGGAAGCTTCATTTTGCGGAAAATCGTTTTTATCATCTTTGCCCCTTGAATTTCATGCCCGTGAAAAGTCCAGCCTATGCCTTCAACATAACGCTTAGTTTGGGGCTTGGCAATATCATGCAGCAAAGCTGCCCATCTGAGCCATAAATTATCCGTTTTTTGCGAAATATTATCAACCACCTCAAGCGTGTGGTAGAAATTATCCTTATGCCCCTTGCCGCCCACATATTCCGCTCCCTTTAAGGCAGAAAGTTCCGGGAAAATTTTAGGGAGCAGTCCGCATTTTTCCAACAATTTAAAACCCAAAGAAGGTTTAGGCGACAAGATCATTTTATGAAGCTCATCAATAATCCGCTCTTCCGATATAATTTTTATACGTTCTGTATTGCGGGCAATAGCCTCAAAAGTTTCATCCTCAATCCTAAAATCCAGTTGCGTGGCAAAACGTATCGCCCGCATCATCCGCAAAGGATCATCAGAAAAAGTAATATCAGCATCCAAAGGCGTTCTGATAATTTTATTTTCAATATCCTGTACTCCGCCGAACGAATCCACAAGCGAGCCTAAAGTTTTCCGATTTAAAGAAATGGCTAAAGCATTAATGGTAAAATCCCTGCGGTTTTGGTCATCCTGCAAACTTCCCGTTTCAACGGTAGGTTTACGCGAATCTTTTTGATAAGATTCTTTGCGGGCTCCCACAAATTCAATATCCCACATTTTGCCCAGATAAGGATATTTAAACATGGCAGTACCAAAGTTTTTAAAGATACTTACCTTTACATGTTCCCCTACCTTTTGAGCCACTTTTTGAGCCAAATCAACGCCATTCCCAATAGCTACAATATCAATATCTACCGAAGGACGTTCCATAATTAAGTCGCGCACAAAACCGCCTACAACAAACACATCAATCTGCATTTCGTCGGCGGCATCAGAAACCATAGAGAATATAGGATGAGTAAGAAATTTCTTCAAGCTTTGTTTTTTGTACAAAAATACGCCTTTTTTAAAAAACAGACAATAGTACACTGCATCACCATTTGAGATTTAGACGAATGCTTTTAGCTGTTTATTTCAAAAAGAGAATGAACAAATTGTATCATTTTTATCTTATATACTTAGCCGTACATAGAAGGAGTTTCTAAGAATCCAATACATATTTATAATACCTTTGCATATAGAAATTAATCCTCTTCACTATGAATTATTTAGTACACATTTATTTATCAGGAAATGATGAACAGCTCATGCTGGGTAATTTTTTTGCTGATGCAGTTAAAGGGAAAACATACGCCAATTATCCCGAACAGATACAAAAAGGAATTGCTTTGCATAGGCAGATAGATTCTTTTAGTGATAGTCATCCAGTCGTTTTACAAAGCAAAAGGCGTTTATATGAAACCCATCATTTGTTTGCGGGAGTTATTGTCGATGTGTTTTATGATCATTTTTTCAGCAAAAAATTCGAACAGTATTCCACGCTTCCCTTGCAGCAATATGTAAGTAGGTTTTATAAGATGGTATTGCAGAATTTCTCGATGCTTCCTCCCCGTTTTAAGAATGTTTATCCGATAATGGTCGGGCAGAATTGGCTTACAGCCTATGCCGACTTACAAAAGCTGGATAGGATATTCAAACAAATGAATAATCGCTCAAGATTTGAGTCGAATATGGATATTGCAGTAGAAAGCCTGAAAAAAGATTATAACCTTTTCGAACAGGAATTTGATGCTTTTTTCCCCGAATTAAGTCAATTTGTAGAAAAGCAATTATCAGATTATAAAGTAACGGTTTAAATTTACACCCGATTCAGTCGAATTATTTTCTTTTCACGGCTTTCAATCTGAAAACAAGCGTAGCTATTAGCAATCCTGCCGAAATATACAAAGCCATACGGGCAATGTAGTCGCCAAAACGGACATAAAAAGTTTGGATTTTGTTGGCTTTCAAAGTCGCCCTGATAACATCAGGCTTCCAATAGGGCGTAGCCTGCGAAATATCACCCCTTTGATTTACAAAACAAGATGTTCCGGTATTAGCTGCACGGGCAATAGATTTACGCGTTTCGATAGCCCGCAAAGAAGCATATTTGCAATGCTGGCGGTGCCCCGGTGTATCTTTCCACCAGCCGTCGTTAGTGATAATAAAAAGTAATTCCGCTCCATTAGCTACAAATTCGCCCACATATTCCCCAAAAATAGATTCATAGCAAATCAAAGTACCCACTTTCATATCGCTTTTATGCGAATATAAAGGTCGCCGCATGCTGTCTATTCCCAACGAACCCGTAGTCCCTCCCATATCAATTGCCAGTTTATCCATAAATTTCAGGTATTTAGCAAAAGGCATCATTTCTACACCCGGCACCAATTTCGATTTATGCGAAATAGGAACCATATCCGATTGATCGCTTACCATAATGGCAGAAGTATGGTTTTCGTAATATCTTCCGCTGCCGTCTTTAAATTTGCGTGCAGCTTTGGTAATAACCCCTTCCGGTAATAGTTCGCGGGTAGACATGCCCGCTACAAATTCGGTTTTGGGATGCAGGCTTAGATAGTTTTTAATCAAAACTATGCTTTCAGTAGCAGAAAGCCTGTCAATCCATGCATATTCCTGAATAGCACTTTCAGGCGTAACAATAAATTGCGTATTAGGTGTTATTTTTTGGTTTGCCAATTTTACCATTCTCCCTACCGATTCTTCCGGAGAAAGTTCAAACTGTTCATTATAAGGGTCAATATTAGGTTGTACAGCTACTACTTCCGTGTCAACCCCTATATCCTTATAATTATGATATACAATTGCCGAAAACAGCATGGGAATAATCAATATTAAAGCACAGCTTGCTGTATATATTTTGAATGCTCTTGTTCGTACATCTTTCGCTATGATTCTTTTTAGGATATTAAATATAAGAATATTAATTACCCATATCCACAAAGTTCCCCCAAAAGTTCCGGTATATTCATACCATTGAATCATCCAAGGAACACTTGCAAAAACATTTCCGAGATTCAGCCATGTCCAAGTCAAATCCCATTGCAAATGAATATATTCAAATGATAGCCAAAATACGATGAGTGCTAAAAAAGCATTCTTCCCTTTAAATAACTTATGTTTGGTATAAAAATACAATTGGAATATAAGCGACATCAATGACGCATTCAAAGTCATGGCTAGTATAGACCCTCCGGCAGTGGAGAAGAATATCCAATAAGTGGTTAGTACATTCCAAACCAATATTCCGACAAAACTATAAAGAAAACCGGCACAGCCTGCAAAATTTTGTTTGTTTTTAGAAATATAATCTTCCATCCAAAGCATGGGAACCCACGCCACAAAAATCAGATAAGCAAATCCATTGGCAGGCCAAGCCGCACTTAATAATAAACCCGATAAAAGAGAAAGAAGAATAAGATGGTATTTTTTCATTATGTTTAATTTTGAGTTTAGTTGAAGGGGTGACTTTAAGTCACCCCTTCACTAGCAAAATAACGGTATAATTTGGTTCTTATTTTTTACTATCGATAATTTAGTTTAAGATCTAAAACTCCGTATAAACCTTATCCATTTTTATATCCGTATCCTCATGCGGAATCTCGTCGAAAAGCTGGACGCTGTAGCAGATTCCTATTTTCTTTACCGTAAGATTTCTAAGAAACTTATCATAGTAAGCTTTTCCTCTTCCCATCCTGTTCATTTGCTTATCAAATGCTATGCCCGGTACAATTACTAAATCTATAGCTTCCGGTTCTTCGAAATAAGCTCCCGTAGGTTCTTGTATATTATACGAAGTAGAAGACTGCATATTTTCAATACCCTCAAATTTTCTCAATTTCAAAAAATCGCCTTCCACAACAGGGAGAACAAATTGCTTTTCCTTATGCCATTTAAGTATAAAATCCTTTGTTTGAACCTCATCTTTCATAGCCCAATAGCACATTATGGTTTTAGCTTGTTGAAAATCCTCATCACTTTCCACCTTCCGCATAATATTTGCCGAAAACATAGCTCTGTCAAAAACACATATCTTGTCTTTTAACTCTTTAACCTGTTTCCGAAGTTCTTGTTTTTGAGATTGTACCGACATAAATTTATGTATTTGTCAAATTATAAAATGTCTTGAGTTGAGATTTTTTGTTCACGTCCAAATCGTGCCAGCGGATATTTTGTACAGCTCCTTCCAAAGCATAAAGCATACTTAGACAAGCTCCGCTATCAATAGTTTTAATACAGATAAACGCATTTTTGCTACCGATAGCCCGCAAATCATCCGGTGTAGCAATGCCGGCTTGCATTAGCCTTTCAGCTAAAACTTTTCCGATGTTGGGCAAAGAAGTTAATTCCAATTGATTATCGGTTGTTACCACAGCTAATATTTAATTCATAATCTTATACTCCAAATTCCTCTTCTTCAGCTCAGTTTCAATCATAGATAATTGTTCCGGATTTTGCAGTCCAAAAGTAATAATCACTAAAACAAACCCTACAGGAACCCTGCTTACCGAACGCTCGTGTACAATATCCTGAATATTAGAACGGGTGTTATCCAAAATATTGATGATTTTCTTAAGTTCTCCCGACTGATCCGGAATTGTTACCGCTATTCTTGCCCTTAAATTCTCCATCATCAAACCCTTTTCTATGATTTGATTAAGTAGTAGCATATTGATATTTCCGCCTGAAATAACCGGAACTACCGTTTTTCCTTCAATATTAATTTTATTACTTAATATACCTGCCATAGCAGTTGCCCCTGCCGGTTCAGCCAATATTTTGGCACGCTGAAGCATCAGATAAGTAGCCCGTGCAATATCATTGTCATTAACCGTGATTATATCATCCACATATTGTTTTACAACTTCGTATGTTATATTTCCTACTGTTTTTACAGCAATACCATCCGCAATCGTATTTACAGAATCTAAAGTAACAATCTGTTTGTTCTGTACCGTTTTAAACATGGAATCAGCATGTTCCGGCTCAACACCTATAACCTTTATATCAGGATTGATAGATTTTACAGCAATGGCAATCCCTGCAATTAAACCTCCTCCGCCCACAGGTACAAAAACTGCATGAATATCATCACATTGGTCGTAAATTTCCAATCCGATAGTTCCCTGTCCAGATATAATATCGTTGTCATCGAAAGGATGCACAAAAATGGCATTTTGTTCTTCGCAAAATTTCAAAGCTTCTTTTTTAGCATCATCAAAAGTATCGCCGATTAAGCGTACATCAGCACCATAACCTCGTGTAGCTATTACTTTTAAGGGAGGTGTGAATAAAGGCATAAAAATGGTACTTTTAATGCCTCTTTGGGTAGCCGCGTATGCAACCCCTTGTGCGTGGTTGCCTGCCGAAGCACAAACTACGCCGCATTCTTTGGCTTCATCGCCCAATTGTGATATTTTGTTGTATGCACCACGCACTTTAAAAGAACCCGTAGTTTGAAAATTTTCAAGTTTCATAAATACATTGGCTCCCGACATCTTTGAAAAAGTTTTACTGTATTCCAAAGGAGTTACTTTCAAATGCCCTTTCATTAGCCGTTTGGCATGTTCTATCTCACTAAATTTGGGAATATTGATTTCTTTATTTTCCATTTTTTCAATGTATGATGATGTAAATATAATGCTAAATCATATTTTAATATACATATTTCGGATAATTCATTCTTAAAACAATTTCATCAATTGTTCAGGTAAGCCGATACGGTAGCCGGCAGAATGGAAAAATATTTCTCCTTTATCCGAAACGGCTATAACCACAGGCATACCGCCTTGCAGTTTATCTTTTAATTGAGCTTGCACTTGGTCGAAAATATGTTGAGAATCTACATAAAAACGAGTTTGTTTCGGTAGATTTTCAAATGATTTCGGATTAAACATACTTACATATTCCGGTTTCAAAATCATAGTGATAGTTCCTCCCCAAGCTTCCATTTCTTTTTTCAGATTCTGCATTTCAACCACTACGTGGCGGGTAGGCTCTTTGTTGGGTTCTATCCACATCAGAATCGTACCCTTTTTCGAAATCAAATCCGAAAGTTTTACTTCTTTAGCTTGATTAAGTACCTGTAATTTTTGAGCCATATCCAATTGTCCTTCCACTTTTCTTTCTAGTATAGCTTCGCGGACAAAAACAGGCATATCTTTCGTTTCTTGTGCCCCTAAGGTAAAGAATTTTAATTGTGTAAATACAGAACCATCAGCAGCACGATTTCCGGTTACCATCAAATAGTTTCCGGCATCCACTTCGAGCGTGGCAGGTAGTTTTTGCAATGAATTGTCGTATTCATAATCCAAAGAACGATATTTACCGTCATTAAAACGTTCTATGGTATAATGGATGTAATATTCCGGTTTCGCAATCGCCGATTTTTTGTCGGAACTGATTACCAATTTCCCTTTAGGAGCAATAGCTGTATTTTCAGTTTCAAACTTTACATCAGTCCATTTTCCGTTATCCAAATACTGGGGTACTAAACTTGCCAAATCCATGCGGGCAGGAAATCCGAAACTACGGCATAGAGCAACAAAGAAAATGTCGCGAGAACGTTTATCCGAAACCTTCAATTCATAAACTCCTACAGGGGTTAATTGGCAACGGCTTCCTGCATTGGCATCATCATTAATATTGATATTCTTTTTTATCCATTCTGCAACAGCTTGCGGATTGGTAAAAGTATTTTTCCCGAATTTAGATTGGAAATAAGCTTTATAGGGCTTTACCATTTCCAGTTGTACACGGGGATTGATTACATATTTTGCAAGAGTTTCCAAATCATATTGAGGATTGATTACGGCATTATTCAAATGGTCGAAAAGATATTCGGCTTTTGTATCGCGTAAGTCTTTTTCATAAATGCCATCGAGCAATAATGATAAAACGTAAGGTTTTAGATTTGCCGAAACACTTGACATAAATTTCTTAATTTCCTCATGGTTTCCTCTGCTCTTAACTAAAATGGAAACCGTACTATCAATATTATAATTGTATTGTTGGGCAAATGCTTTCGCTTTCGCTTCGTCCATAAATGTATGTTCGTATGCCTCGCGAATAGCATTGCATTTTTTGATACGGGCATTGCATTGTTTTATTTGTGCCGAATCCACATTTTCTCCAGTTGTTCCGGGAACAGGAGGTGTAAAATTCAAGGATAATTCATAAGATTGGTTTGCATTTTTATTCAATACGATTTTTAGTGTATCAATAAGCCGCATATCAGCTTTTTCGAAACCAAAAGTATTCCCTTTATTAGCCCAAATCAACAAATCCCCCAATCCGGTATTGAGAGAACAATAGCCGTTTTTATCGGTTTTCTTGGTTGCCAGCGGATAAAATTCCGAATAATTATACAATTGAAATTCTACATTCGCATTTTCCACTACTTGATTATTTGCATCTAAAACTTTTACAAACAAACGTTTGGTAGGAGCATAATTGTGCAGGAGATTGATACGGGTAAATAAATCATTTTCTACCAAAACTTCTTCACTGCTTTCATATTTTCCATACACATTGGTTTGGGTAAGCATGGTACGTGTAGAAGGTATGGCAAACCAACCCATATTGAGTTTCGGACTAGGTTCGCAAGCTCCTAAGAAATACCATTTTCCATCTACCCAAACTTCAACCCAAGCATGGTTATCATCACAATGAGCCCAACGCGGAGTATAAATTTGACGGGCAGGAATTCCTACAGCACGCATGGCTGTAACAGTAAAAGTGCTTTCTTCGCCGCAACGTCCGATAGCCGATTTACAAGTTGCCAAAGGAGAACTTGTTCTACCGTCCGATGCTTTATAAGCAACTTTTTCGTTGCACCATACATTTACCTCTAAGGCTGCATCGTACATCGACATGTTTTTAATCCGGTCTTTCAATTCCCCGAAAAAAGCCATACGGGCTGTATCCATATTTTCGTTGTTTACACGGGGAGGCAGCACAAAATGCCTGAAAATATCTTCGGGAACTTTTTTACCCCAAGCAAAAGTATCGCGGGCAGCAAAGGCAGAGCGGACTTGTTTTAAATAGAAATCGCCGTTGTAATCTGCCAAATCGCTTAAAGACATAAAAGCATACAAAAATTGAAGGGCTTCTTTTTCTTCTAAACTCAAATTTTGATTGAAAACAGAAAACAAAGCTTCAGAACGATTATTTGCCAGCTTTTTGGTAGCATCAAACCGTTTTTCAACCATAGTGCGATATTTCGCATCGGTAATAAAATGTTTTTCTTTTTGGCAGGCAAACATTACACATACAAGAAATGCCATACTTGTAATAATACTTAGTTTTTTCATTTTCAATGAGTATTAGAATATTATGAAATAATGGTATTTTCAGAAATTAGAAAAATTCAATCTTAATGCAAAGATAAAATTAAAACCACTGTTTTGAGCAATTTTATTACATTTTTTCGGATGTTTTATCATCAATGTAAATGTGATTATAAATTATTTATCAGAATAAATTAAATACTTCTTTTAGCTTTTTGTACATTTGCAAACAATTGATATAAAATTGATTCATATTAAAAAATTGCAGAAGTCATTAAGAATATTGAAAATCAAGAAATATGAATACACTTGAACAACTTTCAAAGCAATGGTTTGCATTACAACCATTAACAACAGAAAATCAAGAGAGGTTAAATCGCAAGTTTAATCTTGAATTTAATTATAATTCTAACCATTTGGAAGGAAATACCCTAACCTATGGGCAAACTGCACTGCTTTTATTTTTTGATGAGACAACTGGTGATGCGAAGTTTCGCGATTACGAAGAAATGAAAGCACACAATGTTGCTTTAAAATTGATACAGCAAGTGTCCAAAGAAAAAGAACGTCCACTATCAGAAACTTTTATTAGAGACATTAATCAAATTATTTTAGTCGAACCATTTTTTACAACAGGAAAAACACCTTCAGGTAAACCAACCCGAATAGAAATAAAAATCGGGACTTATAAAACACGTCCAAATCATGTAGAAACGGCTACGGGTGAAATTTTCCATTATGCTACACCCGAAGAAACCCCTGCCATGATGAACGACTTGATTAAGTGGTATAATGAAGAAGAAGAAAAGGCGAACTTACATCCCATTGAATTAGCAGCATTGTTTCATTATCGATATATTCGTATTCATCCGTTTGAAGATGGGAACGGGCGGATTGCCCGTTTGCTGGTTAATTATATATTGCTTCGACATAATTATCCCATGATTATTATTAAGAGTGATAAAGAGGAAAAAGATAAATACCTCCATACTCTTCGTCGCTGTGATATTGCAGTTGGTTTAACACCTTCCGACGGGGCTACAGCTCAGTTAGCACAAATACAAATTTTTGCGGATTACATGAAAGAGCAATTAAGTTGGTCTTTACAAATAGGCATACGAGCAGCTAAAGGTGAAAACATAGATGAACCCGACGATTGGCAAAAGAAGTTACATTTACTTAAAAAAGAATTAGGCGAACAACCTGATGATACTATTAAATTGGTACATAACAAAGATACAGTTGATCTAGTAATAGAAAACAGTATATTGCCTCTACTGGAAGCATGGAAAGAACAATTAAAAAATTTTGAAGTACTTTTCTTAGATAAAATAGTAAGATTAACGCTGCATCGTGCTGGCATTGAAACAAAAAGTTCTGATTCTCATAGTATCGAATCTGTTATAAACACATTAAAAAAGGGAATTTCTAATGATGTGTTTTTATGGGAAAAAATAAATATAAGTGTAAATATGCAGGGACTTAGGAATTTCAATAATAATACATCTATAAGTGGAGGTGAAATAATTATTGACTTTTTCCAAAATGCTTATGAAATAAAGTTTACCGGAGGAGAGAAGCCGATTAATAAACTTTACCACCAAAATCTGAGTGAAAGTGAAATAAAAACCATTATTTCAACCTTAGGAAATTTTCTATTTAATAATATTGAAGAAATAAGGAAAATAGGAAGTTAGTTCCATGCTTAAATCGGTTCCATTCTAAATACTATTTTGGCATTATTACTATATAAAGAAGCCTCATCATTTTTGTGATGAGGCTTCTTTATAAATCTAAAGTCTTTATTATGATTAAGCTGTTGGAATGTCTTTATTTACATTTTTACAACCAATGAGTGCATAATACAATAGATAGATAAGTCCTGCAACAATTACCCAGTAGCTGGTAAGATAGCCCATGCCTCCACCAGTAAAATCAACGATTGCATTTTGCAATAACGGAAGAATACCACCACCGCAAACCAATACCATAAAGATACCAGAAGCTTTTTCGGTGTATTTGCCTAAGCCTTCTACGGCAAGGTTAAAGATTCCTCCCCACATTACAGAAGTACATAAGCCGATGAAAACCAGTAAAGCTGCATTGATAGGAATATTTGCCGAACCAAATAAACTGTTTGCATCGTTTTTGAATACAGGTAAATTAACCATAATATCGGTAGGGGCAAACATAGCTGCTAAAGTTAATACTAAACCAATAGCAGAAGCTACTACCAACATTGCTTTGGCAGATACTTTGCTGCCGATAGCAGCACCTAAAAGTCTGCCTACAAGCATCAATAACCAATAGGTTGCAGCTACAGAACCGGCAATGGCTTCTGCGTTACCCGAGCCATGCAATTGCAGTATATCCAAATCGGGATTTTGCAGCCATTTGTTCAATACATTGGGAATACCTACTTCAACACCTACGTATACAAAAATTCCGATTGCACCTAAAATAAAGTGACGGAAAGACAAAGCACTGTATTGAGAAGATTGCGAAGAAGCTGTATGTTGTTCTTTTTCTTTTTCAGGAATGGCAGTTACAGCAATTACAAGAAATGCAAAAGCAAAGATAGCCAAAGCTGCAAACATCAAGGGAAATACATTGCTGATTTGGGCATTTTTTATCCCTTCGGGAATAAGAATACCTGTTAAAACAATAACGGCTGTACCGCAAAGAGAGTTGAAAGAACCACCAATTTGTATCAATTGATTTCCTTTATTACCGCCTCCTCCAAGTCTGTTCAACATGGGATTAACAACTGTATTCAACAGACACATAGAAAATCCGGCAACGAAAGCTCCTAGCAAATAAACGCCGAAACTTCCTACACTTCCGGATAAGGTTTGAATCCCTACACCTATAAAACCAACGGCAATTGCAATTAAGGCTGTTTTTTTGTAACCATATTTTTGCAATAAATTACCCGCAGGATATCCCATTACAGCATAAGCGATAAAGTTGGCAAAAACACCCAATGTTCCCATCCAGTT
>JAVBQU010000059.1:0-8088 GCA_031548675.1 Bacteroidales bacterium | reverse complement strand
GAGAATATGTGGCTACTCAGTTAATTAAAAAGATGATAAAAAAAGGTCTCTGCGTTAAGAATTCAAATATCTTAGTATTAGGAATTACTTTTAAAGAAAACTGTCCTGATGTACGAAATACCAAAGTGGTAGATGTTATCAACGCCCTAAAAGAATACGATACCAAAATTACGGTCTACGACCCTTGGGCAAATCCTGAAGAAGTGAAGCATGAATATGGTTTAAGCATTTTAACGCATAAGCCGGAAGGGAAATTTGAAGCTGTGATTTTGGCTGTTCCTCATGCGGAGTTCTTGAAAAATTTCGATTTTCCGGATTCTATAGTATATGATTTAAAGGGAGTTATTCCTGATAAATTATAATTTATAAATGATTATTGTTAAGATTATTTAAGCTCTTGAAACCCTAAAAATCTTTATAAAATAATCACTCATTCAACACCCATATTTAGTTTATTATCTCATGAGATTTAAAGAGTTAGATGTATTACGAGGGATTACAGCTTTGTTTATCATCTTCTTCCATTATACACGGGCATACCCTTTACAAACTGCGAACTCATTTTGGGGTATATTTAGCTATGGATATTTAGGAGTATCTTTATTTTTCATCATCAGCGGTTTTGTCATTTTCTTTACTACCGATAAAGTAAAGTCGCCGCAAGAGTTTCTTATCAAACGTTTTGCCCGTTTATATCCGGCATATTGGGTATGCTTAATCTTAACTTTTACGTTAACCTCACTGGCTCAATTTCCTATTTTCCAAAGAACTTTACCCGAAGCTTTGATTGGGTTAAGCATGTTTCAGGCTTTAGTGCCGGGTATTCGAAGCATTGATGGAGCCTATTGGTCGTTATTGCCAGAGCTTATGTTTTATATCCTTATGCTTATTCCCATTATCCTGCATCGCAAAGATTGGAAATTTATCAGAAGCATGGGGATAATATGGATGTTACTCTGTATCATTTTTAGTTACATACCTCTTACGCTTACAACTTGGTATATCAAATCGATAGTCAATCTAGAATATGGTATGCTGTTTTTTGCAGGTATGGTTTTTTACCAAATTGCCAACAACAAAAATGATAAAAGCAATTACCTATTATTAGCTCTGACCTATATAGCTTATTTTATACAACACCGGAATAATTATATCGAATGCGGTATTACTTTGGCATTCTATGGTATTTTCCTCTTGTTTATATATGATAAATTACAATGGATTATAAATAAGCCCCTGATGTTCATCGGAACAATATCCTATCCCCTCTATTTGATACATCAGTTTTGGGGCTATATAATTATCCGTTATTTAAAAATGTGGGGATTGCAATCTATTTTCGGCTTATTTATTCCTTTAATTATTAGCATTTCATTAGCATGGCTGATAACTTCTTACATAGAGAAACCATGCAACGAATGGATACGAACCCGTTTTTTGAAAAAATCATAAACCTTTGATATGGCAAGTGGCAAACGCATACTTTTTAACACCATTGTAACTTACGCCCGCACTATTATCAGTGCAGGTTTGGCATTGTTCAGCAGCCGCTGGGTATTGCATGCTTTGGGCGTTTCCGATTTCGGTTTATACCCTTTAATCGGTTCGTTAATTGTATGTATTACATTTCTTAATTCGGTATTGGCAGGAAGTGCCAGCCGTTATTTTGCTTTCGATTTAGGCAGGGGCATGAAAGATGAAGTAAACAAATGGTTCAATACCGCCTTAAGTATACATCTTTTTTTGCCGCTCATTCTTATTGCGATAGCTTATCCTATTTGCATTTATTGTATACATTCATTTTTTAAAATTCCCCCCGAGCGTATGGATGCCTGCGTATTGGTTTTTCAAATATCGCTCATCTCCACATTTTTCGGAATGCTTTCCGTACCCTATATTGCCATGTTTAGTGCCAAACAACAGTTAACCGAACTAGCGGCGGTAGGCGTTACACAGGCTGTATTAATATTTATATCCTCATACAGTTTACTTTATCTATCTGGAGATAAACTGATACTTTATGCTGTTTTTATGGTAAGCATTGCTGTTGCAGGTTTTATATTTCAAATGCTGAGGGCATCATTCAAATTTGAAGAATGCCGCATCAATACAGCCTACTGGTTCGATAAATCCCGTTTTTGGGAATTAATGAAATTCTCGTTTTGGAATCTCATAGGTAATTTCGGGCATTTAGTACGCACGCAAGGCATTACGATGATTACCAATTTATTCTTTGGAGCAAAAGCCAATGCTTCCTTAGGCATTGCCAATCAATTATCAATCCAAACCAGCCAGCTTACCAATGCCTTATCCACTGCTACAGCTCCCGAAATTGTCCGTAGTGCAGGCTTAGGCGATGAAAAACGAGCCATACAGGTATCACTTCAATCCACTAAATTGGGATTGATTTTGATTTTACTGTTATCTGTTCCCGCTCTTACCGAAATGGATAATATTTTGCGTTTATGGTTGGTAAATCCGCCTGAACATGCAGCCATATTATGTAACCTGATGATTTTTATGTATATCATCGAAAAATTAGCCTTAGGGCAGGTTTCGTTGCTGCAAGCAGTTAACAAAATAGCCAAAGCCCAAACCGCAGTAGGCATCTTATTTTCATCATCCATCGTGTTAGCCTATATAGGAATAAAAGCAGGTTTGGGAGTTCAAAGCGTAGGCTGGGCATGCGTTATTACTATGCTTTTGAGCCGTATAGCCATTGTATATTATGTACAAAAATATTTAGCCGTTTCCATTAAAAGCTGGCTGATAGAAATGGTACTGCCGTTTATTATTCTCTTTGCAGTATCCTACGGCATATCTTACTTTATTACTTATTTCATGGCAGAAAATTTATATAGGATTATCCTCAATTTTGCCATAAGCAGTCTGTTGATAGGCGTTTTAAGCTGGTTTTTCTTACTCTCATCAGACGATAAAATTTATATCAAATCAAAATTGTTAAAGTGGTAAAAATACTATATGGCTATCCTTCTAACGAAGGTTACAACAATCGGAAAGGACTTACTGAACAACGGCTTCTGCATATTGATCGACTTGCTCAAGCCGGATTTGAAGTAAAACCTTTCTGCATGAATTTTACACCCGAGCTTCCTGTGCTTACCTTTGTGCAGATGGATAAACTGTGGAGGCTGAAAAATAAACATTTGATTGCTTTATACAATCGTTTTTTAGAAGCCGTTGAAGATTGCCATGCTTTTTATAACTCCGTAGGTGTAAATTTTCATCCCGAATTTATAGAAGCAATTCCGCAATATACGGTTTTCGGTTGTAACGACGATCCGGAAAGTTCCGACCTGCTTTCAAAACCTGTGGCGGCATCATATAATATGTGTGCAGTTGGCAACATTGCCGAAATAGAGACCTATAAATCGTGGGGCGTAAAAAATGTAGTTTGGCAGCCCATGGGCTTCTCCCCCACCATGTTTGATGCTAATTTAACATACGAAAAAATACTACAAGGGGAAAGAGATATTGACCTTTCGATGGTTATCGATAAGCTTTCACGCTACCGCCGCCACAGAATGGAAATAATAGACCAAGCCTTTCCTAACGCTCATTTTTACGGCAGAGGCTGGCAAAGAGGATATTTACCGCAAGGACAGGAAGTACCGCTTATGCAGAAAACCAAAATCGGTATTAATATTCATAATTCTACAGGACCTATCAACACACGCTTGTATTATTTACCTGCCAATGGTGTCTTACAGATTTGCGACAATAAACATCATTTAGCCCAAGTGTATAAGCTGAACGAAGAGGTTATCGGATTTGATAATGTGGAAGAATGTATCGAACTTTGCAATTACTATTTGCTGCACGACGAAGAACGGAGACAAATTGCCGCTCAAGGTTGGAAAAGAGCTTTGGCTGATTATAACGAAGTGGCCGTATTTAATCGTTTGGTTGAAAATATTGAAGCTAATATAATACCTGATAATATAAATACAGAACCACTTGCTACATTACATTGCACAAATAGAATTAAAAGTTCAGCGTCAGGATTGGTCTATAAATATTGGCTTTTGAAGCAAAATTCACGGAAAAGGCTCAGTAAAATGTATCATAAAATGCGGAGCAGATTGAGGTAAAACAATTTTATCAATAAAGAAAGTTTATTTATGAAAACCATCGGATTTCCTATCAGCAAAAAAGAAAACGAACAACGCAGGGCTTTGATACCTTCTGATATCGCATTGATAAAAAACAAAGCCTGTATTTTTATTGAAAAAAACTATGGTGATGTTTTGGGCTATAGCGATGAGGATTATCTGAGACATGGCATACAGATTGCAGAAAGACAGGAGATTTTAGCTAAAGATATTATTTGTGATCCCAAAATAGGCGATGCCGAATACCTTGCTCAACTATCCAATCAAACCATATTCGGATGGGTACATGCGGTACAGAATAGAACCATTACCGACCATCTGATAAATAATAAACTTACCGCTTACGCTTGGGAAGATATGTTCGAAAACGGCAGGCACACCTTTTGGCGTAACAACGAAATTGCCGGCGAAGCGGCTATCATGCACGCTTATATTTTACACGGGTTGTTTCCATACAATACCAAAGTTGCCATTTTAGGCAATGGAAATATTGCCCGCGGAGCTTTAAAAATTCTGACTTTTATGGGAGCAGATACTACAGTATATAACCGTAAAACCGAGCAATTATTCCGTCAGGAACTACCGGAATATGATGTAGTGGTAAATGCGATTTTGTGGGATACCTCTCGCAAAGACCATATTATTTATAAAGAAGATTTGCCACGGATGAAAAAAGGGGCGATGATTATCGATATTAGCTGCGACAGAAACGGAGGCATAGAAACCTGCGTACCAACTACGATTGAAAATCCTACTTACATGATGGATGGCATAAGACATTATGCAGTAGATCATACACCTTCATTATTTTACAAAACTATTTCCATATCGCTGAGTCAAGTTGTATCACAATATGCCGATGTACTAATTGAAGAAAAACAAAATCCAGTTCTGAACACAGCCTTAATTGTGAATCAAGGAATAATTATCGATGAAAGAATAAAGAAATTTCAGAACAGATAATCATATTTACAGATATAAATATTGTAAACAATCAGCATTATAAAATTGAAATGAAAAAACAAGAGGACTTTGAAAAGTGGGCTAAAAAGATAACAGAAGATGAGGACGAACAGCTTCCGTTTGTTTGGGAAATCATGGCTAGTCCTTATGTTGAATATCATTATTCACTTATGAAAGATAAAAGTCTTAGTGATGGATTCCGAAGTCGTTTGAGGAGTCGCTTTGATGAACATGGAGAAATTGGAGAAACCCTTTTACTTTCTAAATTAGAAAACAACGAAGATGTGGATTTTAACCCTGAAATAATATAAATATTAGGTAAAATAAGTGATAGAAGAAATACAGGTCGAAAAGATATAGTTATCGGCTATGCTCGAAAATTAGCTCTTTCCCTTGATACTTATACCCGAAATCGGGCAATTATTGTTCTAGGCTAGATAGGCACAATGAAAGATGTTCCTTTGCTTGCAGATAGATTATTGAACGACCCTGATGAAAAATGCAGAACATGGGCTGCAACTTCCTTTATGCAAATGTGGTTTCGAAATAAAAACAAGAATCTTGTAGAAAAAGTACTTCCTTTTCTTAGACAAGCAATTGAAAACGAGAAAGATTATTTTGCACTAGGCTGCATAATTAATGTTGTTAAAGAATTGACAGGTAAAAATTTTGCATTACCACAATATGCGATTGACAACATGGATAAAGAAAAAATCGATAATGCAAAATTGAAAGTTGAAAGATACTTTAAAAAACTATTCAACAATTGATTGACAAAATTCCGGATATCAACCTTATACAAAACTTTTTAAAGTATATTTATTTTAATTTTAATGTCCCAAAAAATCCATGAAACAAATAATCAAACATATATTATTAAAAGTTCCTTTTTTCAAAAGCTATTATTTAAAAAAGAAATCAGCCGATGGGGAATTTATTTTGGAAAATCATCCCGACTTAACAGCAGAGCTTGAGCAAGCTGAAAAAGTATTGTTGGATAAACCTTTTACACAAAACATACAAGTTGGTTTAGTAAAAGACGGTTTTTGCATGGGTGCTTATATTTCTCGTAAAGCCTATTATCTGCGTTATGAACGTTTTTTAAAAAACAATCATATTCCTTATCAATATTACGATATTTCTGCTTCCGACTGGATGCAGCAAGCCCAAAATTTCGATGTCATTATTTGGCATCCCGCTTCCGACCCTGCATCACAAAAGACAGCCAAAGACCAAATTTATGTTTTGGAAAAACTGTTGAAAAAAAAATGTATTCCAAGCTACAATGCCATCTGGACTTACGAAGACAAAGTAAATGCACATTACCTATACCAACATTTTAATCTGCCCGAAATACCTACTTTTGTATCCCATTCCAAACAAGATGCGTTGAGTTTTGTAGAAAATACAAAACTTCCGCTTATCTCTAAAATTGCAACCGGTTCGGCTTCCGGCGGAGTAGAAAAAATCAATACCAAAAGCGAAGCCATAAAGCATATTAATGAAGTATTCAGTTACAAGGGTCGTAAAACCTATATCCCCTATCTACAGCAAAAAGATTACATATGCTTTCAAGAGTTTATAGACGATGCGGCTTTCGATTTGCGGATTATTGTAATCGGCGACAAATTATGGGGCTACTATCGTTATCCGAATAAGGGCGATTTTCGGGCATCAGGAGCCGGAAATTACGAAAAAAAAGAAATCCCTGCCGAAGCCTTAGATTTAGCCTATAAAGTTCAGCAATGCTATCAAGCTACTTTTTTAGCTACCGATTTGCTTTACAGCGAAAAATGCAAACAGTATCTTATTATCGAATCTTCTATTTTTATTGGTATCGATACCTGCGAGCAATTGGTTATAAACCGTGTACCGGGTTATTACAAACGCTTATCGGAAGGAAATTACAGCTTTGAAACAGGTCGTTTTTGGATTCAGGAATGGGTGTTAAAAGAAGAATTTGAAACCTTATGAAAATCCTTTGCGTTATTGATTGTTTAGGTTCAGGAGGAGCCCAGCGGCAATTGGTTGGGTTAGCTGCTGCATTCAAAGGACAAGGGCATGATGTCTCATTTTTAACTTATCATCCATTGAATTTCTTTAAACATCAATTAGACGAAAAAGGTATTCTGGTAATTTGTGTAGATGAAAGAAACTATATCAAACGTTTTTTTAAGATACGCCGCCATATACGCCATAGCAAAGCAAATGTGGTTTTGGCATTTTTGGTATCTCCGGCTTTTATGAGCGAATGTGCAGGCTTTCCTTTTCGAAAATGGAAATTAATAGTAGGCGAACGAAGTGCAGACCCTAAAATACTTACCTCACTCACACAGCGCATAATCAGATGGTTTCATCTGGGGGCAGATTATGTGGTTGCCAATTCGCACGAAAATATAAACATGGTACAAAAAGCAGTACCGTTTTTATCGAAATCCAAATGCAAAGTTATCTATAACCTTATAGATTTAGAAAAATGGCAGCCCGATTTAACTTATGAATACCGGAAAAACGGAAAATTCACACTCTTAGTAGCTGCAAGCCATCAATATATAAAAAACTTAATAGGCTTGGTTGAAGCAGTAAATCTTCTGAGCGAACAAGAAAAAGAACAAATCCGAATTGATTGGTATGGCGACAAAGGCGATGATTCTCAAGCCAAAGCATTGGAAAAAATTGCACAATATCATTTGACCGGAATTTTTAATTTCCATCCAGCAACATCCGGAATCTCTCAAAAAATGCAGGAAGCCGATGCTGTAGGTTTATTTAGTTTTTATGAAGGATTTCCCAATGTGGTTTGCGAAGCTATGTCTTTAGCCAAACCCGTCATAGCCTCTGCGGTATCGGATGTACCGGATATTTTAGGCAGATATAATTTTCTTATTGACCCGAAAAATCCGCAGGCAATAGCAGGGCAATTATCCAAATTATTGCAAACTTCCGAAGCCGAATTAAAAAATATTGGCACAAAAAACAGAGAAAAAGCCGT
>JAVBQU010000195.1:0-29069 GCA_031548675.1 Bacteroidales bacterium | reverse complement strand
GGTAAAAATTTCAGTGTTTTGAGACCTGAAAAAATTTCGTTACAATTTCGTTACATTTTTCACCTCTGCAATTATATGATTTTTATATAGTTGCGAAAATTTTGAAATTTCGTTACGACTTCGTTCCATTTTTTGGATTAATGTTTTTTTTAAAATACCTTTGGCGCGTCTTTGAAACAATTTTTAGATGAAAAATTTCAACAACAAACAGAAAGAATTTAGGATAAAGTCAGGGAAATAAAAAGCCTCCCTTGCGGGCTAAAAAACAAGTTATAGAATTGAGACCTCTATAAATAACACGATTTATTAACCAATATACAAGAAAGGCGCAACAAAGATAGTAATAAATGCCCGAAAAACTGCGGTAAATTAGCAGATTTTGGAAGCATCTGCTTCTATCTCCCTTAACAGGTAAAAGTTGCGTAAAGAAAAATACATGCTGCAATGCTTTAAGTTTTGTAGCAAAACAAAAAAAGTCCTCTTTTTTGAATGAAAGAGGGTTTTAGGTTAAAAACTTTACAAAACTTCTTTTGTCCGGTAAGCCGATAAAAAGAAAAGCCGAGTTAAGGCACAGCCCACGAGAGGGAAAACAGGCAGGTAAACGTAAGTTTTGTAAGCACAATATGGATTACGCCCCCATTATATGTGTAGTTTTTAGCCTCATGGGTAAGCATAGTGCCGAACGGCTTGAATAGAGTAGGCAGAAACTTAAATTTATGGGCTTATTACCTTGCTATAAATAAGGCAAATGTAATAGGAAGAAAGCTAAAGTATTATAGATTTGTACAACTTATGATTAGCTACCATAAGTAAAATACATGTTACCGTACAAAGCTATTGACCAGTATGCCAAAGGCTCCATATCCGGCATATTGCAAAAACTTGAGCAAATGGAGAAACCGAAATTTACATGCTATCGTGGTATGGTTTCCTAAGGTGCTTCGGCGAAATGGAAATGAATTAAAATCAATACATTTAAATAAAATGGGAAATTTAAAAAGCCTGAACAGCTCAATGTTCACAGCTATGTCTAACGAAGAAATGAATTCTATAACTGGGGCATGGAAATTATTTGGAACAGAAGCAACATGGTATGGCAATGACTGTATGATACAAAAAGATGTTTTAAATTCTGATACAGGAAAACTTGAAAATGTTTGTACAACAAAAGTGGTAGAAAAATCTTATTTTTTGGGGATTTGCTATAACACGGACAAATACTATTCAGAATTAGGTCCCGAAAAGGATACATGTAATTCTTCTACACCTACTAGTTAATAAGATCAAATGGGGTTGCCTCATTTTCAAGCAGCCCCATTTTTTAATTTAACTATTACAAAAATGAAAAATATAGTTTTATTAATTTTATGGACAGGCTTGGGGGTTGGTGCTATTGCTCAACCTACTACAACCTATTATTCAAATGATTTCATCAAACAAATATCGAATTCTCGAAAGGGATGTGATTTGCTCTATACGCAAGATGATGATATTAGCGATTTTTTGATATTTTCAAATCATATTTTGTTGCATTCTGCCGAAAAAGCGACATTTTATTTATTAAATAAAAATGATAGAACAGGTGTATCCGAATTTAATTATAATAAGAAATTAAACATTCGCAAAAAGTCGAAATATTATCTCTCCGGATTATCTATCAAGAAAGAAAAAAGTTATTTTTTATCCTACAACCATAATCTTATAAAGTGTGGAAATAATCAGGTTTTTGTAGGAACCATTTATACCAAAGGAGAACCTCAATTTTTATTACTTCGTAATCTTGATTCTACAATTGACTATGAGCTTAAACCTATAGATCTTTCAAAACTTCCTTTAACTGATGAGATGCAATCCTTTATGCAAAAGAATAAAGTAAATTTAAAAGATTTGGAACGAGCCTTACAATTGAGTATTAATTATTATTATAGCGATTCGAAAGCTATTGGATTGCTTGGATTTAATGAGCGGTATGATTCTTATCTTGATTTTGATGATGAATGGAAATATCCAGTACTCGCTCCTGCTTTATACTTACATAAAAACGATACTTTATTTGAAATTAATTCTTCAATTCAAAATAGATTTTTAAAAAAGCCGGAACTTCATCGATTATCAAAAGAAGAAGTTGCAAAAATGAAAACCAAACAAGAAAGGTATAAACAAAATCCTCCGATACTTGGCTCCATAATTAAAAGAGATTCGATTTCACGAAAAGTAAGAGTTTCAAGTTTGGATTTACCTGTGTATTCTTTTGAAAAACAAGGTAGTTTTTACATTCAATATTTATTTCGCAATATTGATTCTATTATTGTTTTTAATTCTGATTTTCAGCCTGTTTTTTCAAAGAATATAAGTGAAGATTTTCCTTTAAATTCCTTTATTTTCCCGAATTTTCCTGCTGAAAGAAATTTATATGAACAAATGCAATTGCTCAAAGATAACACTACCCAAGAATTGTATTTCCTTACAGCATCGAAACGTAAACAGCAATCCATTTACAAACTGCAAATAGATACTATCAATCAACAAATTCAGGTTATACCTTATAAGTTTATTTGTTTCGATTTTCCTGTTTTTTTCAGGCAAGTGGATGATGGCAATTTTTATTTTACCGAATATATAGAACTTTTGGGGAAAAACGGAATTTTTAGTTTTGATACAAAAAAACACAAAGAAGATACAGTATTGTTGGTTGCTATAAATACACCAGATCCATATATCGTTCCCACAAATACATTCCAAAAAAAACAAACACAAAAAGCCATTCAGGGAAGATATGTTCTATTATCGGACACGGTTAAACAACAAATATTCAATGCTAATCCTCCTAGAATTGCATCTACCAAGTTAAAGATAGAGCAAAGAAGTATAGAAAGTGTGCTGCAAAGTATAATCAAAGGTTTTGATGCTCATACACGAGCGAGTGTCTTTACAAATTGCGTAGCTTATACGCAAGAGGATATTGATAATTTAGAAGATCATGATTATAATTTGGAAGATTATATCAAGTCTTTTGGCTTAGATTTTAAAATGATAAAAACAGTTTTGGATTTATATTTGATAGAAGTCCAAAAAGGACGAATAAACTATCCAACCGAAGATACAGCTTATGTTGTTGCAAAAGGAGATTTGGTAGCCAAGTTTATCCGCTATAAAAAGAAATGGTATTTATGTTTGACACATACAATGTAAGTTTTCTATGATTGCAATAATTACAACAGATGCGCAAATAACCACTGAACGTGTGATTAACTGGTTACGCTATTTCGAGCATGAACCCATGATTATCACGTATAAAAAAATACAAGAAATACAATCTGCCCATATTACAGAAATGAATGAATTTGTCAAAAATTCACAACAACTAAATGTGTTATGGAATTGGCGATATACCATTCCTACAAACAGAATCGAATTAAATAATTCCACGTTTGAACCTTTTGTAAATAAGATGCTAAAAGAGGAAACAACAACTTATATAAATTACATTTTATCGCATACGAAACATGCTTATCACATTAGTTCTTTCAAGCAAGTAAATAAACTTATTGTATTGGAAGCAGCATCTAAAGCAGGTTTACTAATTCCTGACAGCTTTATTGTCAATTCAAAAGAAGACTTGTACTCTATATTTCAACTTCATGAAAAAGTAATTACCAAACCTCTCTCAGATAGTGAATTTTTAATAGATGATACAGGTACTTATTGCTCATATACATCTATTTTAGGGAAAAATGATTTTATTCCTGAATCATTTCCTCATTCATTCATACAGCAGTATATTGAGAAAGAATACGAAATAAGAACTTTCTATTTGGAGAGTAAGTGCTATTCAATGGCTATACTAACTTGCAACGATACTTACCCTGTGGATTATAGAGAAAATAATCATGCCACGTTTATGAGACGAGTACCTTTTACACTGCCTGACGAAATAGAACAAAAAATAACTAATTTGATGGATGAGCTTGAACTTAAAACCGGATCTATTGATTTGATTTATGGAAAAGATAAAAATTTTTATTTTTTAGAAGTAAATCCAATTGGGCAGTTTTCAATGCTTTCTAATTATTGTAATTATCATATTGAAAGAGATTTTGCTAAAAAACTGATAGAATATGACAGAAATACAAACTAATAAACAACAGAACTATTATACACTAACCGAAAATGTAGAACAACTCCCTTTATTCCTGCATCGTTTGATGAAAATAGAAGAAACTCATATTAAAGGAACAACCGTTATTCCTCATAAATATTATGGTGCTGATATTACAAAATATAAAGAAAACTATAAACAAATAACCCAACTTTTGTAATTATGGATAAACGTTTGAAAATATGCAGTACATGCATACCAGTAGTGGGTTATTCTAGGGGGCTTATTTGCGATTTAGATCAAAATCGGTATGATATAATTCCCAATTCATTAATTCAATTACTTCATTCATTACCCAATTTTACAGAGGAAGGATTAATGTCTCATTTTTCTAATCAAAAAGAAGTTATAACAGAATATATATCATTCCTTAGAAGTAAAAATTATTTATATACTACTTACACGCCAGAATTATTTCCTCCATTAAACATGGAATGGGATAGCCCTTTTGTAATTGCAAATGCTATAATAGAAATGCCTAACAGTGTAACTGATTTATTGTTACTATTGAAACAATTGAGCAATTTGTTCTGTCAATATATACAACTTCGGATTGATGATATAAATGAACTCTTGAAAATAAAGGATGAGTTTTTGACATTCAGCTTTCAAGGCATAGAGCTACTATCCTCATTTAAGCCTGAATATACAACAGATTTTTTAGTGAAGTTTATAGAACAAATACCGTTTATCAGTAAAATTTTAATAACCAATAGCCCCTTTAATAAAATTGAATATGGTATTCCTGATCAAAAAGAACGTTTATTATTATTTACTTCATTGAACAAAAATGAAGCATTTTCATGTAAACCCAATCATCCTCATAGATTTAAAACAAACCTCTCTTTTTTTACCGAATCCCAAGCCCACAACACTTGCCTTAATCGTAAAATTTGTATAGATGCAGAGGGGAATATTAAAAACTGCCCTGCAATGGAAAAAAGTTTTGGGAATATAAAAGATACTACGCTTAAAGAAGCGATAGAAAAGAAAGATTTTAAAGACTTATGGTTTATCCATAAAGATAAAATAGAGGTTTGCAAAGATTGTGAGTTTCGGCACATGTGCAGCGACTGCCGTTGCTTTATCAAAGACCTCGAAAATATATACTCGCAACCTGCCAAATGTACCTATAACCCTTATATATGCAAATGGCAAGGCGAAGCAAATTATATACCTGTAGAAGAATGCGGAACCTACTGTAAAGAAACAGGTTTTATACCCGATGCAGAAAAAATAGAGCGATTGAATAAACAAATATGGGGAGATTAATATGAGTAAACCATTCCCCTTTATCCACCAACCCGACAGCATGGACTGCGGAGCCACTTGCTTGGCAATGATAGCGCGGTATTACGGCAAAACGTACAGCATCCAAAAAATGCGGGAGATATGCTATGTAAGCCGTGCAGGAGTAAGCATGTTGAGCTTAAGCGAAGCTGCCGAAAAAATCGGGTTCCACACTTTGGGAGCCAAAATAAGTTTGGAAGACTTGGCAAAAGATGCTCCCCTGCCCTGTATTGTGCATTGGGGGCAAAACCACTTTGTGGTGGTGTATGAAATTCATCTCAAAGGTATTCCCAAAAATAAAGGCGACAAAAAAGCATTGCATTTAGAAGAAGAGGAAACCGAAGAAGAAAATGCAGAAGAGGAAAATGCAGAAAGCGAGAATTCCTCTTTTCGTGGAGTAGTTAAGATAGCCGATCCGGGTCATGGCTTACTTACTTTAACAGCAGAAGAGTTTTGCAACAAATGGCTAAGTACCAAAGATAAAGGAAAAGATGTGGGTACAGCCTTGCTGATGCAGCCTACGCCTGCTTTTCACGAACAGGAAGGTGAAAAATCAGACCGAACAAAGTTTTTCTTTATTTTCCGCTACCTCAAACCTTACCATAAGTATATTATCCAACTGTTTTTGGGTTTATTATTGGGTTCGTTGCTGCAACTGATATTTCCGTTTTTAACCCAAAGCATCGTAGATTATGGTATCAGTAACCAAAATCTCAGCTTTGTAACCCTTATTTTGGTTGCCCAATTGATATTGTTTACCAGCCAAACCATAGTGGAATTTATCCGAAGTTGGATACTGCTGCACATTACGGCACGTATCAATATTTCGATGATTTCGGATTTTTTAATCAAACTCATGAAATTGCCTATCCGCTTTTTCGACATCAAGATGATAGGCGATATTACACAACGCATACACGATAATTCAAGGATACAGAATTTTCTTACTTCCAGTACACTCAACACCCTGTTCTCATTTGTAAACCTCATAATATTTTCCATTGTATTAGGAATTTATAATTTAAAGCTATTGGTTGTTTTCTACATCGCAAGCACTTTGTATGTATTGTGGATTGTCATGTTCCTCAAAAAGCGAAAAGAATTGGATTACAAACGCTTTGCACAGGCTTCAGCCGAACAAAGCAACTTGTACCAACTCATTACCGGAATGCAGGAGATAAAACTCAACAATTGCGAAAAACAAAAACGTTGGGAATGGGAAAATATCCAAGCCAAACTGTTTAAAGTAAGCGTAAAAGGATTAACCCTTTCGCAATACCAACAAGCAGGCGGTTTCTTTATCGACCAAACTAAAAATATCATTATTTCTTTTTTTGCAGCCCAAGCCGTTATTACCGGAAATATGACACTCGGTATGATGATGGCGGTGCAATATATCATCGGGCAACTTAACGCCCCCATCGGTCAATTGATAGGCTTTGTTCAATCCGCCCAAGATGCCAAAATAAGCCTCGAACGTTTGGGCGAAATTCATAACCGAGAAGATGAAGAAGACCCTAACGAAAGTAAAATAACCTTATTACCTCAAAAAAAGGATATTGCCATAGAAAACCTTACCTTTCAATATGAGGGAACCCATAGCGAAATTGTATTGGATACTATCAACTTAGAAATACCAAGCAACAAAACTACCGCCATTGTGGGTATGAGTGGCAGCGGAAAGACTACTTTGGTAAAACTCTTATTGGGTTTTTATCCACCTGTAAAAGGCGAAATTAAAATCGGCGAATACAATTTACAGAATATCAATACCCATATTTGGCGAGACCATTGCGGAGCCGTGATGCAAGACGGTTATATTTTCAGTGATACCATTGCCCGCAACATTGCCGTAGCCGATGAAATTATCGACACCAACCGTTTGCAACATGCCGCCAAAGTTGCCAACATTCAGGAAATGGTAGAAGGTATGCCGTTGGGCTACAACACTAAAATAGGGCAAGAGGGACAGGGAATCAGTCAAGGGCAACGACAAAGAATACTCATTGCCCGTTCGGTTTACAAAAATCCTGATTATATCTTTTTCGATGAAGCCACCAACTCCTTAGATGCCAATAACGAACGTGTCATCATGGAAAACCTGAATGAGTTTTTCAAAGGTAAAACCGTAGTCATTGTAGCCCATAGGCTTAGCACAGTTAAAAATGCCGATAACATCGTCGTATTGGAAAAAGGCAAAATGGTAGAACAAGGTACGCACAAGGAACTCACCGCCCTGAAAGGCGTGTATTATGAGTTGGTGAAAAATCAGTTAGAACTCGGCAACTAAAGCCCCTCTTAATCTCCCCGAAGGGGAGAAACTAAAAAATGAAACGATGTCAGAAAAAGAAAATACACACGTAGAAAATCAGGAAGTTCAAACTCAAATTCCCTCTCCTTTGGAGAAAGCTGAGGAGAGGCAGGTCGAACTCAAAAGCCCTGCCGTACAGGAAATTTTGGGTCGCCCTCCCCGTTGGATTATCCGTTGGGGCATAACGGTTATATTGTTGATTGTAGGCGGTATTGTTGTAGGGAGTTGCTTTTTCAAATACCCCGATGTAGTTCCGGCAACCATTGAAGTAACTACCGAAAACCTCCCCGCCCAACTCGTAGCAAGAGCCACAGGCAAATTGGATACTTTGTTTATTTCCGATAATGAAACCGTTGAAAACGGCAAATACTTGGCAGTAATTGAAAACACCGCTTGCTTTGAAGATGTGCTAAGGTTGAAAGAAAATCTATCCAACTTCAATATAAATGACCCTCTTTCATCCATTTCATCTGATTCATCTGCTTCTGTCTGTAAAGCCCCCTTTGGGGGTTTGGGGGCTCTCGGCGAACTCCAAAATACCTACTATTCCTTTACTAAAGCCTTTGAAGACTATCAATATTTTGTCAAAGCCGATTATTACAATCAAAAAATCAATGCCCTAAAAAAGCAAATTGTTTTACAGCAGAAACTCAGCAATCGTAGTGGAAAACAAAGCCGAATTACCCAAGAACAATTGCAAGCCCAAGAACGCCTCTTTGCCATAGATTCCAATTTGTACGCCAAAAAGAGCATAACCTTAATTGAATACGAAAACGCCAAAAATTCCCTTTTGCAAATGAGGCAATCCTACGAAAGTTCGCTTTCTTCTGTAGATAACGCCCAACTTACTATTGCCCAACTTGAACAAAATATTTTCGATTTGCAGCAACAAGCCGATGAGAAAAAGAAAGAATTGTTGTTAGCCCTATCGGGAGCTTACGAAGCTTTGCAAACCCAAATCAACCAATGGGAAATGCAGTATGTTTTCGTCAGTCCCTTGAAAGGAAAAATTTCGATGAGCAAGCAATGGCAGAAAAGCCAACATATCAACGCTGGAGAGCCTTTGGCAAACATTGTACCCAACGAAACTACCCAGATTACCGGAAAAATTATGCTTCCGGCACAGGGAAGCGGAAAAGTCAAAAAAGGGCAAGCCGTGAATGTCAAATTCGACGGTTTTCCCTATATGGAATTTGGTATGGTTAAAGGCATAGTAAAAAACATTTCCTTAGTCCCGATAACCAACGAAAAAGGAAAATTTACAATGGTCGAAGTGGAATTTCCAGACAAATTGAAGACCAATTACGGCAAAACCCTTGCTTTTTCGCAAGAAATGTCCGGCTCTGCCGAAATCATCACCGAAGATATGCGGTTAATAGAACGGTTTTTAAATCCCATTAAAGCGTTGATAAAAAGGTAAGAAATGAAAATGAACAGCATAAATATGATTGGCAAAAAGCAGAAAACGGAAAGCAAAAGGCAAATCCGAAATTTGGATTTACACTTGGCTATACTATTTTTGCTTATGGCTATTTTCCTGTTCCTCTCAAACTTCATACACGCCCAAAACAAACCAGTTTCTTTAGTACAAGTATTGGATTGGGCTAAAAACAGCCCCGATGCAGCCATTGCCAAGCATGAATTTTTATCAAGCTATTGGGATTATGAAAGTGTAAAAGCCTCCGTTTATCCTGAATTATCCTTGAATGGAACCCTGCCCAATTTCAACCGTTCCATTTCCAAAGTTACCCAACCCGATGGAACCGACCAATTTCTTTCCCAATTTTATTCTGATTATTCGGCAGGCTTGCAAATCTCCCAAAACATACCCTTTACGGGCGGGCAAATTTCCTTGAAATCGGGCTTGGAACGTATGGATATGTTCGGCGACAATGGTTATACATCGTTTCTGTCCACACCCATACAATTGGGTTTTACGCAACCCTTGTTTACTTACAACTCCCTGAAATGGACATTAAAAATAAATCCGGTAAAATACAATTTAGCCAAGCAAAAGTATTTGGAAGCCGTTGAAAAAGCATCTGTACAGGCGGTACAACTCTATTTTGATTTGCTTTTAGTACAAAATCGCTTACAAAATGCCGAACAAAATAAAAACTATGCCGATACTTTAAAATTCAATGCCCAACAGAAATACCAATCGGGAAAAATCATTGAAGCCGAATACTTGCAAATTGAACTCAATGCCCTGCAATCCGCGCTGCAAGTAGAAACATTCAAAAACGAACAACGCAATGCCCTCTCCAAACTGAAACAGTTTTTACAACTCAAAAACGAAGAAAATTGGGAATTAACTACTCCTATAAATATTTTCAGTAATGAAATATCAGTCAATACCGCCCAATCGTTGGCATTAGAAAATCCTTTGTATCAGGATTTCAAAGTGCGGGAACTGCAATCGGAAAGTAATTTGATGCAAGCCAAAGCCGGAAACCGTATCAATGCCAATCTGTATGCAGCTTTCGGATTAACGCAAAACGCAAATAAGTTTAATGAAGTCTATCAAAATCCGATGGATCAGGAAATCGTGTCTTTAGGCTTACAAGTTCCCATTTGGGATTGGGGAAAAGCCAAAAGAAAGGTCAAAATAGCCGAATCGCAACAGGAAATTACCCGCATCCAAATATCGCAAGAACAACAGGATTTTGAACAGGCGTTGACCCTGAAAGTATTGCAGTTCAATACGCAGAAAACGCAGGTAGATATTTCTCAGAAAGCATTGGATATTGCCCTCAAACGCTTGCAAGCTCAAAAAGACGGTTACGCTTTCGGCAAAAGCAGCTTTACCGATTTAACCAACGCCACCACCGACAAAGATAACGCCGTTTTGACCTATTTGGAATCGCTCAAATCCTATTGGCTTATGCTGTACGAAATCCGGCAGATAACGCTCTATGATTTTGAGAAAGGGAACAAAATACAGGTGGATTTTGAGAAAATAACCAAAGGACAATAAAATCAACCAAACCAAATAATCATGTTTAAAATAGTTACTTCTTTATTTTTGGGTGAAATCCACATTTACCTGAATTAGTCAATTGAAAATAAAAACGTGGATATGAAAAAATATTTTTCCCATATCCACGTTTTTGTATTATATTTGCACTGCAAATTACGGTGAAACTAATTGAAACAGAATCGTTAGATAACCGTTAGCATTTAAAACACATCCTCCCAAAAAGCTGACTTTCAGCACCTAAATCAAGCATTCTGTATTTTGCAAAGTTACCTGATTTTGCTTGAATACTCAAACTATTTCACGGATAAAAACCTTCGGCTGGTTCAATTGTTCTGATTCCATTAAGTGAATTATAGATAGATGGGGAGAGACAAGCAAAAAGACACCTCATTTTACTCTCTCAAATAAAAATACGGAACAATAACATAGTAATATAGATTTTTCATTGTATATCAATCAAATATTATCTATATTTTTGCATAATAAAATTTCTTACATGGAACTTCAGCAAGAAAAACAAAGGGTACTGCACAGCATTATATTTCCTACTTTTTTTGTAGCTATGCTTTGGCTGAGCCAAGGTATACAGGTTTATTTCAATTATTCATTTGCGAAATGGGGTCTTCATCCATTGAATCTAAAAGGGTTAATCGGAATCATTACCATGCCGTTTATTCATGGAGATTGGGAACACTTGATTTCGAATACTATGCCCATTTGGTTACTTCTTTCAGGTTTATGGTATTATTACCCTAAAAAATCGTGGGTTATTTTCTTTTTTATTTATTTTCTGAGCGGCTTGTGGGCATGGTTTTTTGCACGTCCTGCGTATCATATCGGGGCAAGCGGATTGGTGTATGGATTGATATTCTTTTTGGTAATATCGGCGTTCATCAAAAAAGAAATACAAATGATGTTTTTCTCTTTTCTGATCATATTTCTTTATGGAAGCGTAATTTGGGGATTTTTTCCTGATTTTTATCAGGGCAAAAATATTTCGTGGGAATGCCATCTTACCGGAGCTTTAGCCGGAATAGTAGCTGCCTTTTATTTTAGAAAAGAAGGTCCTCAACGCAAAGAATTTCCTCCTGAAGAGGAGGAAGATGAACCCAATTCGGAAGATGAACCCTATTGGATGAAAGGGACTACAAATGAAACGATAAACAAGGAATCAGAAAATATATGACAGTTATTATGCTATGACACGCTTGTACATTGTATCTTATTTACTTACCAACCAGATAAAACTCTTTGGCTGCTTCCAGCTGTTCGGGCTTGCCTAAATCCATCCATAAATCAGGTTTATGCTTATATCCCAAAATAGGGTACTGTTTGGCCAACTCCAAATATAAAGAAGTCAAAGAAAATTTACCTTTTAGTGTGATTTTTGCGAAAATATCAGGCGAAACAATTTGTATGCCGCTAAAAGCCAATAAATGTATCGGTAATAATGATTTCTTAGATTTTACTTCTTCTCCTGTTGAAATATTTTTCCATCCAACCAATTCATTATTTTCTAAAAATTCAAAATAACGGCTTGTTTGGCGGTTGCTTACCGCTAATGTCGCCATAGCATTATTTTTTAAATGAAAATTGAGCATATCTTGTAAATCAATTTTCGAAAACACATCTACATTATATACCAAGAAAGGCTTATAATCATCAAAGAAATTTTGAGCTTTCAACAATCCTCCGCCGGTATCCAATAATTCATCGCTTTCGTCAGAAACGCTGATACGTGCGTTAAAATTATGCGTTTGCAGATAGGTTATTACTTGTTCCGAAAAATAATGTGCATTCACAATAATATCGTCAAATCCATAGCTAACCACATTCTCTATAGCCCATACCAGCAAAGGTTTTCCGTTTACTTCTACCAAAGCTTTGGGCTTATTTGCCGTATATTCTTTAAGGCGGGTTCCTAAGCCTGCCGCCAAAATCATTGCTTTCATGCTTTTATGAATTTATTTCAAGATTATTTTTTATTATTTGGAACGGAATTTTCAATTCTACTCGATGCAAAGGTATTCCAAGTCGGAAACAAAAAATATACTTGAGTTGTTTTCCTTTTTTGAACTATAAAAACAAAGTTATGCAAACCATCTATGACTTTATTGTAACCGATAATCAAGGAAATATTTTTGATTTCAAACAACTTGAAGGAAAAGTATTATTAATTGTAAATACAGCCAGCAAATGCGGTTTTACACCGCAATACAAAGGACTGGAGGCCTTGTACAAAAAATTCCAAAATCAAGGTTTGGTTATTGTTGGATTTCCTTGCGATCAATTTGGACACCAAGAACCTGGTAGCGATGAAGAAATTGCTTCGTTTTGCGAAGTAAATTTCGGCGTTACTTTTCCTTTGATGCAAAAAATAGAAGTGAATGGTGATAATGCAACTCCTATTTATAAATTTCTCAAGAAAAAAGCCGGCGGATGGTTTACTTCTTCTATCAAATGGAATTTTACCAAATTCTTGATTTCACGTGATGGTAAAACCATTAAACGATTTGCCTCCATAAAAACGCCCGAAGCTATTGAGAAATATATTCTGAAGATGCTTTAAAACTTTTCCTTCCTCCTTTAATTAGCGTTCTCCTACTATCACTCCCGAAATATTCCAATAGCTGATGCTGCTCCCTTCGGGTTTGCCTTGCGGAATGGCAACTTGAATTACATTTTTTCCGGCTTTTAAATCGGACAGCGGAATGCGTACCGGATTGGTAATTGTTCCCGGACACCAGCCTGAACGACTGAAATCGGAAGAAGACAAGCCATTCCAGAAATTGCCCGAAACAGGATTGTATTCACGGTAGGTAGCACAATCGTCACGCCAAGGAGTATAGGCAAAGAATTTATTTCCATTCAACAAAAATGAATTTTCTTTCGGATTAAATTCATCGCCTCCGCCCCAGCCGCCATGTCCGGTAGAGAGGTAATATAAAACAGGATTTTTGACATCTTCAGGAACATTCAGTGTTACTGTTAGCGAATCGGTTCCGAAAATGGAAGCATAGCCTTGTCCGCCCATTTCCAAAATATTGGTTGTGCAAAACAACGGATAAATCCATGTTTTGGGTTTTTCTGTTTCGCCATTGGGATAATAGCGAAGATTGAGGCTTATTTTATGTCCGCCTTTATCATAATTGCCGATATAAACACCAATAATAGCCTCCTCTGTAAGCAATGGTGTAAGATAACTTACATTTTCTTTAAATACCGATGAATCTCTCCATTCGATTCCGGGAATCGCCAACCTATCGTTGAAATGACTTACGCCGAACGACGTAAAAAACCGCATAAGTTCAACTACCGGACTATAGTTTTCATCAGAGATAGCTCCGGCAAATTTGGTTCCGTCTTTGGCTGTGAACATCGGCACAGCATCCATGCCTTTTTGCAAAGCATCTAAAAACGATTTTTGCTTATCGGTAGGAATCACAAAAACACTTCCGGTGCGGTCGTAAGCATCGCCGTTTGAACGCTGGATAAGCTCGGCAAAAATAGAATATTTGTAAGCATCCTTAGGAAGTTTTACCTTTTTCAAAATCAAAGTTCCACCTCCAAAATGTAAAGTTTGCCCTGATTCTAATGATGGATTTTCGGGCATTTTATCCCAGCAGATTTTTTCGTTATCAAAAACATTGATATTAATCAAAAAACTTTGAGATACTGCGGTTCGATATTCTTTACCTTCTAATTTTGTACCCAAATCAGCAGGAATAATATTTTTGTCTTGTTTGAAAAAATCTATCTGTGTAGCTCTTTGCTCTGAACTTCCGTTGCGTAAATATTTGAGGATAACCGCATTTTCGACCATCAAACCTGCCATGCACGAACCTTTGATAGAAAGCTGGTCGGTGTACCAAACTTCAATAGTGTTAGAATTGATAGATATTTTGGCTTTTTTGCATTCGTAGCCCAATATTTTTTCGGTCTCATTCAGAAATTCAAATTGAGCATACTTTAAATCGGATGCAGAATAGATTTTTTTTGCATCTTTCAATGTGGAATGACTTATTACCTGCTTGTTGGCAAAATCAATATAAACGGTAGATGACGGATAGCCCGGAACAATTTTCTGCATTTCATTGGATTCGGTAATCTGGGCTTGGTTTTTAGAATATTCTAAAGTAGTTTTTGAACCTTCGACCAATGTACCTTGATTATAACTTGTGTAAGTAATCGTTCCTCCTTTTTTTAAATCTTTGGCAAAAAGGGAAATACTGAAAACTAATAAGGTAAAAAGTAATAGATGTTTTTTCATTATGTTTGAGTTATTTATTTGGTTGCAGGCTGTGTTTTTATCAAATACTTCATTCCAATTTATCTACCCTGGTTATTCTGAATTTTATTGGCAAAAGAAAAATTCCAGTATAATATTTGGGGTTACCCCTTTTAATTTGTTTTAATTCGTAATCTGTTAATTTGGGTGCTGACCGAAATGCAGAAAATATTTCTTTATTAATCCGTTCATCAAATCCTCGTATTATTTTAATGATTTCTAAATTTCCGTCTAAGTCAATTTTAAAACGAACATAAACGTTACCTTCAATTCCATTGCAAGCCGATACCTCTGGATAATTTATGCTGTCAAATATATATTTGAATATATTCGGGGACTCTCTACCATCCCAATGCTTTTCAACTTTTATTAAATGCCATCGTTCTTCTTCTATTTTCGGATATATTCTTATGTGTTCTTCAAACCTAGATATTTTAAATTTATGTATTCTGAACTTTTTTATTCTGATTGTATCTCTTATCCATGTCTCTTTTGTTTCAAAAAAAACTGTGGCATGAACGAAAAATCCAACTAATTGAATATCAGATTCCATTAAAACCACATTTATAATAGAATCATTTCCAATATTTATCTCTTGAGGTTCATAGTCCCGATATGAAAAAACTATTGTTGTATTCGAAGAATCAGCTTCTATCCGATAATTTCCATCAATATCTGTAGTTGTTCCTTTAAGAGTTTCCTTAATTGTAACAGCAACGCCTTTTGCAGGACTGTCATAATTATAACGAATAACTTTCCCCGAAATCCAACATGCACTTACATTGTTACATGATAATAATATCAGTAATAATATTACACAAAATCTATTCATAGTTTTAATTATTCCTATGTTGTCTTTCAATTCATGAAACTTAGTCAAATCATTTTCTCTAAAATTATTAGATTGTAATTTTGTCTGACATTGCCTGCAACAAACTTATTTATGCATCATTTCAATTTCACATTTCCGATTTCAATATGCTCTGCTCCTGTTTTATGCAAAATACTTTCATAAAGCGAAATTTTGGAAATAATATTCGACTGAATATGAATATTCTGATATTTATTGATTGTACTTTCTAAAAGTTTCTTATCATGAATTTTAGCTATACGACCTATCGTAAAATGAGGAACAAAATTTTCTCTTGTCATCTCAAATCCAATCCTATGCATGCTTAAGCGTATACTTTTTGCCAATTGCATAAGCATCTCATTTTCTTGCACTCCCATCCAAATTACTTTAGGTTCGTAGCGGCTTCCAAAAATTCCTACTCTATTAATTTCAATTCTAAATTCCAGAATATTTTCAACAGCCAGTTCCATTTGAGCCAAAATTTCAGGAATTTTACTTTCCTGCACATCTCCCAAAAATTTATACGTAATATGAGTATTTTGCAGGTTTTGCCAGCTTATTTTATCATGCTTGAGCATTTCTCTAATTTGCTTATAAATATCTGTAAATTGAGGCTCTAAAAAGATTTGAGTAGCTATAAAAAGCCGTTTACTCATAACCGGCAGTTTTTTCCTCTTTTTCAATTATAGTTACATGTTCATCCAAATCTATAATCAAATCATTTATAACAGAGGGCTTTAAAAAATCCAATTCAAATATCCGCTGCAAATCAGGTATTTCGGTTAGGCGTTTTGCAAAATCCTGCATTCGTTTTTCTGCATCCGACGAACCAAAAACGGCTAAAACATAATCGAGTACAAAATTTTTCTTTTTATACAATTTAATTTCTCCATTAAAATTTCGAATGATTGCCACTTTCTCAAATTCATTCCCTTCCCAGTAGTAAAATGGAAATCTGACAGAAATTTCTGTTTCTTCGGGGAAAAGGGATGGTACAGCTTCATTGTTTTTTTTCATTCTAATCAGAACAGAGATATCATCTTTTTTTGCCAGATTAATCTCAAAAGCTGTATTAAAATCGTGGATAAATTTATAGGCAGGAGAAGCACAGGATATTCCTAGAAATCTGTATTTATACAATTCCTCATCATCCAAATTGAAAGATCCTATTACTACTTTGCTGCCCGACATATTTACTATTCAAAGATAAACGAAATTTGAAAAGTTCTGGATTTTAATGAGTTTATATATCTCGTATAAACGGTATTATCATGTTGTAATAAATCATTTACCCCAAAAGAAACTTTAGCCTCAGTTGTAAGTTTAAAAAGAGTAAGGTAAAATTCAAAGCCGCCTCCGAAAGAATAAGAAAAGTCTGATTTTTCAGTTTTAAGATGATATTCATCAAGATTGTCGTTTTCTTTCTTCTTTTTCTGGATAATATCTACGCTATATTGCGTTCCTGCTAATAAATAACCTCTTGCATTGGTTAAACGAAGTGTAATAAATTTTAAATCTAAAGGAAAATTTACGGTAGTTGCTTCTATCGATTTTGTAACATAAAAAATTTCCGACTTCGGGGTTCTTATCCCATAATTTATTCCTCTATTTCCAAACGTAATTGAAGGGACAAAACGTAAATCCAGATTATTGGGAAGAATTTTTAAACAACTATATATCCCTATTTGAAATCCGGGCGAAGATTCCGGATTCATCGAAAATACAGTATCCTGCTTTGCAAAATCGTCATTGGTTTTCAAACGGAAATTCAAATTTTCAAAACCCAGCAAAAACCCAAAACGAACCCGTTTTTTATCAAACCGCGGGAGATTCTCATATCGATGCTGAGCGATACCAGATATACTCGAAAAAACTATAAAAAATAGAATTATATATTTGACTTTTTTCACGCTGAAAGAGATTATAAATATATTTAACGACAAAATTACTATATTATTTTGAGAGTACTATTACTTCTTTACTTAATACCGGCAATTCCATATTCCATAATATCCTCAAAAATTTTCTTTTTATTTTTATCTGCAAAAGTTTCATTGTGCCAAAGCATATAAAAAGTGCCATCAACCCTTCGCACCTCATCAATCAATGCCTGTGTTTGCTTAAATACTTGCTCCTGCGATAAATTTTGATGTGTAAAAACAGTTGTATCCATTATGCCAAATGGATGGATGATAAGTTTTGTTTCTTCTTCAGCCTCCAAATCGTAGAATGGGAAAGGGGTACATATTCCCGCTCTAAAACCGGTTTCGGACGCATAGCCCATAGAATAATCATCTGTAATACCTAAATGAATCAGATTTCGATAAGTATTAGGTAATTTCAGCATCAAATAATGCTGGCGGCTTTGTGTGATTGGTTTATGAACTACTCCGGATAAATTATCAAGCTCCTGTGCCAATATTTTAAAATCACTTGCAGATTGATAAGATGGATGTAAACCTACTGATGCATAATCGCTTAATCGTTTGATTAGCGATTGAAAATGCCAGTTATTAATTGATAGATTTTTATCGTAACTTCCATAAGAAGAAAACAATATAAAATACAACGGACTTATTTTATATTTCCGTTGTAAATCTATCATAAAGTCATATACATCAAATGGGTCTTTTTCTTTCCTAATTATTACTTTAAACCGTTCTTTGACTGCCTTAAAATCTTGCTGCCATAACGAACAGCAAAATCCTCCTAATCCCCGAAAAAATCCCTTATGTAAGTATGCAAAAGTATTATCTATATCAAAAGTAGGGATAAACCGGTAAGCCGGTTGCTTAATAGCCAAATTGGGATAATAGTTTTGCAATTTTTCTTTCAACTCTATAGCCCATTGGTTTACTACAGGTTTCCCTAAAAATTGTTCTTTAAAGGCAATGCTCTGCTTCGCCTCGAAACGGTTATGCTGGTCTCGTATAAACGGTAAATATTCCTCATATCGAGATACCAGAAAAAATCCGGCAGCAAAAATATCAAATGGAAATGCAGATTGAGTATTGTAAGTAGGAAATGGAACCTTTATATCATTGTGGTCAATAAATGATAAGTCCAGCTCTGTAATGCGATGTTCTAAAAGTAAACGGCTGGACTGAATAAAAAATTCATTGTTCAAAGGATTGCTGCAATAAGATAACTTCGGATTTTCCGAACGGGAAAATTCTTCAATATCAGTAGTTATTACATAATCAAGGCTTAATACATTTTTAAAGTAAAGGCTAAAAATATATTGAATTCTATGGGTAAGTTTTGGAGTATAAATAAGGAGCATTGCTACTTGCTGCCAATATTCTTCATGATTCCCAGAGAAGAATTTTTTATAAAGTTCAAAATTTCATCTCTCTCCGGAGATACAGGGTGTTCTTGTTCTACTGCCGCCATTGCTTGGCTTACGTTAAGTCCTTTTTGATAAATTGTACGATATATATCCTGTATTTCTTGTATTTTCTCGTCAGAAAATCCTCTTCTCTTTAAGCCGATAATATTAACACCATCGTAAGAAATCGGGAAACGGGCAGCTTTTACAAAGGGCGGAACATCTTTATTTACCAACGAACCTCCTGCTAAAATAACATGAGACCCTATGGTGCTAAATTGCAAAATAGCAGAAAGTCCTCCGGTTATTGCCCAATCATGAATAGTAATATGACCTGCAAGCGTAGTTCCGTTTGCCAACACGCAATGATTTCCTATTACACAATCATGGGCAACATGCGTATATGCCATCAACATATTATTATTGCCTAAAACAGTTTTTCCAATACCTTTTTCGGCAACAGTTCCTTTATTAATAGTAACATATTCGCGGATAATATTATTATCTCCGATAACAACAAGCGTAGGCTCTCCATTATATTTCAGGTCTTGAGGAATGGCAGAAATTACTGCTCCGGGAAAAATCTGGCAATTTTTTCCAATCCGGGCTCCATCCATAATTACTACATTGGGTCCAATCCAAGTATTGTCACCAATTTCAACATCTTTTGATATAGTTACAAATGAATCAATAACTACATTCTTTCCTATTTTTGCATCAGGATGTATATTTGACAAAGTGTGCTGTCCCATCTATGGTTTATTATGGTATATAACTTAATCTTATTGTCTTCCTCAACATATTTCAGATAATTTTAACAAAGATTACAAGCGAGAAATAAGAAAAGGCAAGCAAAATTAGTCAAGTTTTTTATTTTCCCCAAATGGAAATAGAGAGAATACAAAAATCCCTGCGTATAACATTGATACGCAGGGATAAATATTTTAAAGAAGTTATCAACGAAAACTTTAAATATTTTTAGTTTTTACTATTTGTGCTACCATTTCGGCTTCACTCACTACCGTATTACCTACATAAGCTGTTCCTTTCATGTTTACAATACAGCGCCGGATAGGATTAAGCAGCTCCAGTTTGAAAATTAATGTATCGCCGGGTACTACCTTTTGACGATACCTTACATTATTGATTTTGGCAAAATAAGTAGAATAATTTTCAGGATCGGGAACAGAACTTAAAGCTAAAATTCCACCGGTTTGTGCCATAGCTTCTACTTGCAAAACACCCGGGAAAAGAGGTTCGTCAGGAAAATGTCCTTGAAAAAAACCTTCGTTAGCTGTAACATTCTTCAATCCTATTACATAGCTATCTGTCATCTCGATAATTTTGTCAACTAACAAAAACGGATAACGATGAGGGAGTAAAGTTTTAATCTTATTAACGTCCATCAAGGGAGCTTGATTAGGATCATAGGTATAAGGAGCTTTATTTTCTTCCATAATATTTTTTTCCATTTATATTGTAGTACTACTATTTTAATCTAACTGTCTTTTAATTTCTTTCGCAAATTCTACATTTGATTTATGCCCCGGATGCGAAATAATAAAGTGTCCTTTAACCGGTTTCCCCAATAAGGCTATATCGCCTATAAAATCCAAAAGTTTATGGCGTGCAGGTTCATTCTCAAAAATTAGCTTGGTATTATTTAAAACTCCTTCATGTACATCAACGGAGGGTCTATTAAATAATTTGGATAACCGGTCTAATTCCTCTGGCTCCATAACCTTGTTAACAAATACAATAGCATTATCCAAGCTCCCTCCTTTAATAAGATTATGGGAAAGTAAAAATTCCAGTTCGTGTAAGAATACAAAAGTCTTACATGGGGCTATTTCAGTATCAAAATCAGACAACGAACGGAGTTCGGCATATTGCTCTCCTAATACTTTCATGCCATAGTCTATCTTTACAGAAACTTTCATTCCGTCATAAGGTAAGACCTGCAAATCTGCATTTTTTTCTTCGTCTCTGTATTTTATCTCTTTATCAATAACATAAAAATTGCGTTGAGTATTTTGCAATGCAATGCCTATTTCTTTGATTTTTTCTACATAAAATTTCGAGCTACCGTCTAAAATCGGCATTTCTTCATTATCCATTTCTATCAATGCATTATCAATTTGCATCCCGAATAATGCAGCTAAACAATGCTCAATGGTAGTTACTCTTGCTTTTTCACGTTCAATGGTAGTGCCTCTAGATGTTTGCACCACATAATCGGCATTAGCCGGAATAAGTGGTGCATTTTCTATATCAATTCTACGAAATTGTATGCCGAAATTTTCAGAAGCAGGATGTATTGTTACCGTAGTATCTTTTCCTGTATGTAATCCTATTCCTGAAAATGTTATACTCCCCTTTAGGGTCTTTTGTAAATCAGTCATAAAGTTACTGATAGCTCAAATTTATTTTGTCAAAATTATTTTCTTCGAAAGGCGGATCTTTTCTCCGGTAATAGATATGTAGTATATCCCTTGCTTTAGATTACTTATATCTAAGGCAGTATCATAATTAACTCCTGTCTGTATATTCTTCAATCCCATTACTTCCACTCCTAATGTATTTTTTACCGAAATATTTATTACTTGATTTTCTATTCCTTTCAAATTAATGTTTACAACACCTGTAGACGGATTAGGAAATACATTATAGTCAATATTATAAGCCACATCATTTATTCCGGTTCCATGTGTAGACACATTTCCATAGGTAACAGTTCCATTCTTTCCTATTGCATAAGCTCTAATGTAATAAACAGTATCCAACGATAGTTTTCCTAACTCACAAGTAAAAGTATCTTTTTGAATAGCTGTTGCAGAAACTATAACTAAATCGTTAATTGTTGGAGGGTTATGCTTAGAAGAATAACAGAATCCCCTGCTTTCAATTTCTCCTGTTGTAACTTTTACAATACCTACTGCTTCAACATTATCCTTAGAGGTTAGAATTTCAATTGTTTTTACAGTAAAAACATCCGATTGTGCAGTTGTAAAACGAATTTCATTTCCATAATAATAAGATCCTGAACCGCCTTTTGCATAAACTCGTGCATAATAAGTAGTATTAGGCTGTAAATCCGGCAAAGTACATGAGAAATTTTCTTTATTTGTATCTTTAGTATAAGCCACCTTACTTTGATAGATGGTAGGAGCTGTTTTTGTATTATAGCAAACCCCATAAGCCGTTACAGTACCTTTTACAGGTATAATCGTACCTGAAACAACAGATGATATGGCTTTTATAGATGTCGCATTATTTGTGGTTATTGTATATTTTTCGTTTGCAAGAGTAGTAAATGGAACTGAAGCGCCATAATACACCTTGCCGTAAGAAGAAATAATGTAAGCTCTTGCGTAATAATTCGCAAAACCTAATAAATCTTCTGCTTTAGAAGAAAATGTAGTTCCTACTGATGTACTTGGGATTCTACCCATTGAAGTATCAGGATTATTAATTTGAGAAAAACATATACCTCTTTCAATAATTGCAGGACCAACCTCATTCGTAGTTACTGTACCCGAAGCTATTACAAAGCCTATTGAATCTGTGTTAACCGGCTGCACAGTATTAACGGTAAAATAGGTTGCAGTAGTGAAAGTCACTTGTTCTCCATAATAGTATACTCCATCAGTATCTTTGCAATAAGCTCTTGCATAATACTTGGTCAATTCATTCAAATTTGACAGGTCTGTTGTAAAAGTTAAGGAAGTTCCTGCAGTTACTTTATAAGAATCTGTGGAAACATCGGGTAAAGACGTATTTCCGTAACATACTCCTCTCTCTGTAAAAAATCCGGGTTTATCTATTAGTTTTGCAGATATTGTTGCGGTTTGAGACTTAACATTAGAAACTCCAGTGGTATTTACCATGATATCTGTCATGAAATTAAAAAAGATAGTATCATTTTTTTCTTTGATATCCGTAATCGGTTTTCCTGTATTATTTCCGTTCCACATTTTAGAATTAGGCGTTGTAAAATCTGTAAACCATGTTACCCCCTCTGTTCCGGGAAAAGGATCTCCGGCACGTGTATCTTCACTTTGAATATTATCTGCCTCAATGATATCAAATGCCTGATGACTTGCCTTTGCATTAACTGCATTATTATTCCATCCTTGATCATTTAAATCCACATGATATATCAGCATGCCGTGACCGGGTATGTATGCATCCCAGCCTTGTTTTTGACGATTTTCGACAAAGAAAAAATCGCCTGTGGTGGTTGTATTATAACGATAGCTTACATTACTTTTGCCCAGATGAGGCAGTACAATATTTGTAGTCTTGCTATTTAATACAGTATAATCCAACCATCCCAAAAAATTTCTTTCATAAGCTGTAAGATACGGAGGTGTTTTTTGATCATTATTATAAGAACCGGATGCCATCAAATCCCACGGACCTACATCAAATGCTTTACCATTGGTTTCGTAATCTGTATCATAGAAATCAGGAAATCCTAATACGTGTCCAAACTCATGGCAGATAGTTCCTATTCCTGCTTTATTTGTACCTGAATTTCCATTTAATTCTGAGGAACAGGCATATCTACCCATACTAACTCCATCCTTTGTTATACCACTTATTTGGGATGCGTGAGGCCAAATAGTATTATCCCCACCACCTTGAGCTTCAGCATATCCTGAATATACTACATATACGTTGTCAACAATTCCATCTCCATCATTATCAAAATCTCTATAATCCAAATCCGGAGCAGCTAAATTAACTGCTTCTTTAATCATATCTCTCGCATGTAAATCTTTATAGGTTCCGCTATTTGCTCCATAGTAAGCCATATTTTGAGATAATGTATATGGACCAACTACTGTTGCTGAAAGATCCAATCTTCCAAATGAATTATCAAGGTAATATTGTCTGATACTGCCTGTAGCTCCATTTTGTGTAAAATTTCGTCCATTAGCTAAGCTATCAAAATATACCTGCCCTCCACTTTGAAAAGGCACATCGGCAAATGCGACCAAAATAATCAGCATTTTATGAGCTCCGGTCGAAGGAAATGTTGCTGTAGTTGCAGTAGTGCTTTTGTTAACATTCCTTGCTATTTCTTTTTGTTCTGTACTAAATGCTAGCTTAGGAGTTATTGTACTTAAAAAAGCTTTTTCTGCTCCATTCCTATTTACCATATTGTGAGCTATGATTGAAGATGGAACAAGCCCATTTTGCTCATTTTTCACAGCATACATATAAGCATTAGAGCCATTAGAAAGCAGGGTGTAACCATCTTGGGTTTCTGCCCAGCTTAAATGTTCGTCTCCTTTAAGATAAACCAATAAGGTAGACCCATCCGGTTGCTTATGTACAATAGGTTTGGGATCGGCAGGAGAAGCAAATGTTATTAATACATTAATTAAAAAACACAAGCTTAGTAAATGTTTGGTATATTTCATCTGTATACAATTTTATCAATTTACAAATCTGAATATTAAATTATGAAGCAAAAATAGAATGGATTCTTTTCTTTTACAAATAAAATCAACCAAAAAGATATTTTTATCTACGAATATAAACCATATTTTGTATTAGAATTCTATTCTTTATCTGCACATTTTTTTCTAAATCTCACTCAATGTAACCCTTCCACATTTATGTCGGTAGCATACGAAAGATTTATGGTATATTTCCTTATAAATTCTTATTCCGAATCTCTTGTATAAGCCTACTTATAAAGCGTTCAAAATATTCTTCCTTTACATGGAAATAAGCTACAAATCTACGAATTTTTGCCAATATAAAAAAATATCAATTACGAACTCCTGCAATTTTATATATTTTCAACATTACATAAATGCAAATGGTGTATTTTCTACACTACATACAATTATAAGACAAACAATCCTGCATGAAAGTAGTATCAGATAATTAAAATTAATCTTTCTACTTCTTTCAATTTCATTAATAAACATATATAAACAAGAACAGCCTCAATGAAAATATTGAAGCTGTCTCTTGCTTTAAGCAATTAAAATTATGAAAACACTTATTATTCTTCGTCTTTTTCTTGTTCTTCGTACACTTTAAGCAATGCAGATTGTACATCTGCAGGTACTTGTTGATATTCTGCATAGGTCATAGAATATGTACCGCGTCCACTACTTAGAGAACTTAAAGATGTTGAATATCTGTTCATTTCTGCCAAAGGAACTTTTGCCCTGATTTTTTGGAAATTACCCTCGCTATCCATTCCCATTACAATAGCACGGCGACCTTGCAAATCGGTCATGATACTACCCATGTTGTCAGCAGGAACTAATACTTCTACATCATAGATGGGTTCCAAAATTTTAGGACCTGCATTTTTAAATGCTTCTTTAAAAGCATTACGTCCGGCTAGTTTAAACGCCAATTCGTTAGAATCTACAGGGTGCATTTTACCATCGTAAATATTAACGACGATATCACGGGCATAAGAACCGGTAAGAGGTCCTTCTTCTATTTTCTCCATAATACCTTTCAAAATAGCAGGCATAAAACGTGCATCAATAGAACCACCAACTATACAAGTATTAAATACAAGTTTTCCGCCCCATGGCAAATCATGGCTTTCTGTGGCACGAACCGGATATTTGCTTTGATTGGGCATACCATCATAGTAAGGTTCAATCAGCATGTGTACCTCTCCGAATTGACCGGCTCCTCCTGATTGTTTTTTATGGCGGTACATAGCTTCGGCATTTTTGGTAATGGTTTCGCGATAAGGAATTTTAGGAGTTAAAAATTCAATAGCAATTTTGTGTTGATTCTCAAAATACCATTTTACGGTATTGATATGTAATTCGCCTTGACCTTTTAGAATCAATTGTTTCAATTCCCTTGAATATTCTACAATTAAGGTTGGGTCTGCAGCATGTAAATCGTTTAAAACAGATCCTGTTTTTTCATCATCTGATGAGTTTACAGCTTTTACTGCTACGGTATAAATGGGTTCCGGATAAACAATTGCCGGAACGATATCATTAGTATTCTTAGGTGTAACAAGTGTTTGTCCGGTTTTTACATCTTTCAGTTTTATTGATGCAATAATATCTCCGGCAACTGCTTTTTCTATTTTGGTTCTGTTTTTTCCTAGTGATACTAAAAGCTGGGAAATACGTTCTTTATTTTGGGTATTGGCATTGATAAGGTCAGCAGATTCGGTTACTTCTCCATCCATTACCTTGAAATAAACTACTTCGCCCATGTGTTGTTCAAAAGAGTTACGGAATGCGAATAATACTGTTGGATTTTGCACATTATATTGTAATTCTTTTCCGTCTTTGGTTTTAGGGAGAACAGGTAATTCATTAGGAGATGGGACATTGTTTCCAATAAATTCTAATAAACGTCCTACGCCAATATTTTCTTTGGCTGAACAGCACATTACCGGATATAAGGAGCGTGAAGCCAAGCCTAATTTTATTCCTTGACGCATTTCTTCAATGCTTAAATCTCCTTCTTCAAAATATTTTTCCATCAATGCATCAGAACCGGCTGCTGAGGCTTCTATAAGTTTTAACCGTAATTCTTCTACTTTATCTTTTTCGGATGCAGGAATATCTACTATTTCTGGTTTGCCACCGCCTTTAGGATAATTCAATTGTTTCATCAATACCAAATCGATGATAGAATTAAATCCTACTCCCGCATTTACCGGATATTGTACAAGGGTTACACTTTCTCCAAAATTAGTTCTAAGTTCATTATATGTTTCATCAAAATTAGCTTTTTCGTGATCTAATTGATTGATTGCGAATATAACGGGAGTCTTAATCCTAGTTGCTTGACGCCATGCAATTTCTGTTCCTACTTCTATTCCAGACTGGGCATTTACAGTTATTACAGATGTTTCGGTAATACTCATAGCGGTAACCACATCTCCTATAAAATCTGCAAAGCCGGGAGCATCTATAATATTAATTTTTTTACCATTATATTCTGTGTAAAGTAATGAAGCTACTACTGAATTTTTACGATCCAATTCAATGTCCCTGTAATCAGAAATAGTATTTTTATCATCAATAGAACCGCGTCTGCTAATCAGACCTCCTTCAAAAGCCATGGCTTCAGCCAATGTGGTTTTACCGGCTTTGGCTCCACCTACAAGGGCAATGTTTTTAATTTCATTGGTTTGGTAAACTTTCATTACTTTGATAAAATTAATGGTTTATAAATAAATATTTTTTACATAAAAATTATGATTGAGTGCAAATTTACAACTTTCATTTCAATTATAAAACAGGTAAAAAATTATCGGAAAAACATTTTTTAAAAACTTCTTTTACTTCCTCCATATCAACAAAATACCCCAATTCTTTTTGTAAAGAGGTTACTCCTTTATCAACAAATCCGCAAGGATTAATATAGTTGAAATAAGATAAATCTGTATTCACATTCAAAGCAAAGCCGTGCATTGTTACATATCGGCTCGAGCGAACTCCTATTGCACAAATTTTACGAGCAGTATCTTTATCCGGTTCTAACCATACCCCCGTGGCTCCATCTAATCTGTAACCAGCTATATTATAATAAGCAAGTGTTTGTATAATTGCTTCTTCGAGTTGATGAATATAGCTTTTGAGTGATAGCTGAAACATTTCCAAGTCTAAAATCGGATACCCGACTAATTGCCCGGGTCCATGATAAGTGATATCTCCTCCTCTATCAATATGGTAATATACTGCATTGATTTTTTCTAAAAATTCAGGATTCAAAAGCATATTATTGGCATTGCCATTCTTGCCTAATGTATAAACATGGGGATGCTCGCACAAAATAACTTGTTGTACAGCTTCAACGGGCTGCTCGGGATGTAATTTATTGTGCAATAAATTATCAAAAATCTGCTGCTGTTTCTGCCATGCTTCAGCATAATCTATCAAGTTCCAATCCGTAAATATATATGACATAGGTTTTTATTTTTTCCTTGCTTCTAAAAATGTTCTTTCAGCCATGTATGAGGAGCGTACTAAAGGAGCACTTTCTATATGTTCAAATCCTAATTCTAACCCTTTTTCTTTATACCATGCAAAAGTATCTGGATGTACAAATTCAACCACTTCTGCATTTTGCGGAGAGGGTTGAAGGTATTGCCCTATGGTAAATAACTTACATCCTGAATTTGCCAAATCCTGCATCAGAGCTAGAACTTCTTCTGGTGTTTCTCCTAAACCTACCATAATGCCTGACTTGGCTATAATTCCGGATTGGGCTATGGTTTTAATGGCTTTCAAACTGGTCTCATAATTTGCCTTGCTGCGAATCTGGGGTGTTAAACGTTTTACAGTTTCCATATTATGACCTATAATATCAGGCTTCGCATCAAAAACTATCTGCAATAAATCTTCTCTTGCATCGAAATCGGGAATCAGAACTTCTACAATCGTGTTTGGATTCTGTTGGCGTATTTCTGCAATAGTATCATGCCAATGCTGGGCTCCTTTATCCGGCAGATCATCTCTATCTACAGATGTAATTACACAATGTTTCAATTTCATCAATTGTACACTGTTTGCCACTTTCTTAGGCTCATCAGCATTAGGAGGAAGAGGCTTGCCTGTTTTGGTGGCACAGAATTTACATGATCGGGTACAGATATCTCCCAATATCATAAATGTAGCCGTTCCCATACTCCAGCATTGTCCCAAATTGGGACATTTCCCACTTACACAAATAGTTTCTAATTGATTAGCTTCTACAATCTTTTTAGTTTGGGCGAATGTTTCTCCGCCTTCCAGTTTTATTTTAAGCCACGAAGGTTTTCGCGAACATGTTTGATTTTTAGTTTCCATCGACTGTTTATAAAAGAATGGCAAAGGTACAAAAATAGTCCATAAATCGGCTTT
>JAVBQU010000056.1:0-10888 GCA_031548675.1 Bacteroidales bacterium | reverse complement strand
AGACGCTCTGACTTTTGCTTTCACTATTTTTCGAAGAGGTCTATTGTACACATAAATCAGTACCCGCAAATTAAAAGCAGTTACAATAAAAGCAAATTTGCTTGCTCTTTAATATTTACCTCTAGTATATTTTTTTGAATTACTATTAAATATGCAAATAACTAAAACCTAATTTTACAGTATCTTTGCAATAGAATCGTAATCAGATAAGAGATGAGTAAAATAGCTTGGAAACCGGGTACTATGATTTACCCTCTGCCTGCTGTAATGGTAAGCTGCGGAGCTGTGGAAACAGATTTTAATATTATTACCATCGCATGGACAGGCACTATTTGTTCGGAACCGCCGATGTGTTATATTTCGGTACGGAAAAACCGCCATTCGTGGGAATTACTGCAAAAGTACGGCGATTTTGTTATCAATCTTACTACTGAAGATTTGGCTTATGCAACCGACTGGTGCGGCGTAAAATCGGGTAGGGATTTCAACAAGTTTAAAGAAATGAAGCTTACACCCCTGAAAGCGCAAATGGTAAAAGCTCCGTTGATTGCCGAATCACCCATCAATATTGAATGTGTGGTTACGGAAGTAAAAGAGCTAGGCAGCCACGATATGTTTATAGCCAAAGTAGTAGCCGTAAACGCCGACGAGCAATATTTAGACCCTAAAACCGGGGCTTTCCGCCTGATAGATTCTCAGCCCCTAGCCTATTCTCATGGAAATTATTTCGGCTTAGGCAATGAGTTGGGGCATTTCGGATTTTCGGTAAGAAAGAAAGCAAAATAACGATAAGCTATATTTTTTTTCAGATACAAGTAAACGAGATACAAGATACAATGATTTACAGATAAATTATGAACTATGAACGGGAAAAGTTCGAAGGTTTATAAAGTTCATAAGGTTTAAAAGTAAAAAACTGTATGATTCTCTATGTAATAAAAGTGAAAGGTAACGGGTGACGAGAAGTTCTATACAGCATGGCAAATACCACTAACATCAAATGAACATTTTACTGAGCGGGGCTAAAGTTCCAAAACATTTTTTACAACTAAAATCCGTCAGCTAAAGCAGACAACAATATAATAACAGATTTTTACAATTCGTCATTCATAACTCATCATTAAAATGAATTACACCGATCCTAAAAAATATATCTACATCAAAGGAGCACGCTGCAACAATTTAAAAAATATTGATGTAGCCATTCCCCGCAATTCTTTTACCGTAATTACCGGATTATCGGGTTCGGGAAAATCGTCTTTGGCTTTCGATACGCTTTTTGCTGAAGGACAAAGGCGTTATGTGGAAAGCCTGAGTTCGTATGCCCGCCAGTTTTTGGGTCGTATGAGCAAGCCCGAAGTAGATTTTATTACCGGACTTTCGCCCGCCATTGCCATAGAGCAAAAGGTTAATAATAAAAATCCACGTTCTACTGTAGGAACGGGAACAGAGATTTACGAATATATCAAATTGCTGTATGCCCGTATCGGGCGAACCCTCTCTCCCATCTCGGGCGAAGAGGTAAAACGGCATACGGTTACCGATGTAGTGGATAGATTACTACAAATACGGGAAGGGCTTAAGGTTACGCTTTTTGCCCCGATGCCGAAACACGACAGTTTAAACCTTAAAGAGCATTTGCAATTGTTGATTCAGCAAGGATTTACCCGCATCAGCGTAAAAGGCGAAATCGGGCGTATCCACGATATGTTGGAAAAAGTAGGTAAAAACCCTAAAGACATCCGTATTCTTATCGACCGTTTTACGATTAAACACAACGACCACGATTTGGAAAGCCTCTTGTTCGATTCGGTACAAACGGCTTTTCACGAAGGGTATGGAAAATGCGAAGCGGAAATAGAAAACGGAGAAACGCTGCTATTCTCGAATTTGTTCGAGCTGGACGGCATGACATTTGAGAAGCCGAGCGAGAATTTTTTTAATTTCAACACCCCTCACGGAGCTTGTAAAACCTGCGAGGGTTATGGAAGTGTAATCGGTATCAGCGAAGATTTGGTTATTGCCAATCCTTCTTTGTCTGTATACGACGATGCTGTGGCATGCTGGAGGGGAGAGAAAATGAGCGAATGGAAAAACGAATGGGTTATGAATGCTTATAAATTCGATTTTCCTATTCACAAACCTTACCGCGAACTTACGCCTGTTCAAAAAGCCCTGCTTTGGGAGGGTAATGAAATTTGCGGAGGAATCAATACCTTTTTTAAATGGGTAGAGGAACAATCTTTTAAAATACAATACCGCGTAATGCTGGCAAGGTTTCGGGGTAAAATGACCTGCCCCGACTGCCAAGGAACGCGTTTGCGTAAAGATGCGGGCTATGTAAAAATAGCCCAGAAATCGATACAGGAATTGGCGTTGATGCCCATCAGCCAATTGCGTATTTTTTTCGACCAATTGGCAGCACCGGAAACGCAAATGCTTACTGAAACGGAGCATGCCATTGCTAAACGCCTGCTTACCGAAATCTGTAACCGTTTGGGATTTTTGATAGATGTAGGATTAGAATATCTTACCTTGAATCGTTTATCATCCTCCTTATCGGGCGGAGAAACCCAGCGTATCAATTTGGCAACTTCTATCGGAAGTTCGTTAGTGGGTTCATTGTATATCCTCGACGAACCGAGTATAGGCTTGCATACCCGCGATACGCATAATTTGATAAAGGTATTGAAAAAGCTGCGGGATTTAGGTAATACGGTTATTGTGGTAGAGCATGACGAAGAAATTATGCGGGCGGCAGATTATATTGTAGATGTAGGTCCGCTGGCAGGCGAACAAGGCGGCGAAATCGTATATGCCGGAAAAGCCGAAGAATTGTTACAGCAGAATACGCTTACAGCCGAATACCTCAACGGGAAAAAGAGTATTCCGGTTCCGGCTCAACGCCGCAAGTGGCGGAATAAAATTACACTGCACAATGTGTACGAAAATAACCTTAAATACCTCACGGTTTCGTTTCCCATGCAAGCCATGACTGTAGTTACAGGGGTGAGTGGTTCGGGTAAAACTTCGTTGGTAAAACGGGTACTCTATCCGGCTATCAAACGCCACTTGGGTTTGATAAGCGATGAGCAGATAGGAAAGTTTGAAAGCATAGACGGCGATTTGCAAATCATACACGATGTAGAGCTTGTAGACCAAAACCCTATCGGGCGTTCGTCGCGCTCCAATCCGGCAACGTATGTAAAAGCTTATGACGATATACGCCAGCTTTATGCGGAACAGAAATTAGCCAAAACCCGTAATTATAAACCCGGATTTTTCTCTTTCAACACTGAGGGCGGACGTTGCGAAACCTGCCAAGGGGAGGGTTTTGTGACCATAGAAATGCAATTTATGGCTGATGTAAAACTGGTGTGCGAAGAATGTAACGGCAAACGATTTAAGGAAGAGGTACTGGAAGTGCAGTACAAAGACCATAATATTGCCGATATTCTGAATCTGTCGATTAATCAGGCTATAGAATTTTTCGACAAAGACAGTTCTACTGTAACCAAACGTATTATAAATAAACTGAAACCCCTGCAGGATGTGGGCTTAGGTTATCTGCGGCTCGGGCAGTCTTCAAGTTCGCTAAGCGGCGGAGAGGCTCAGCGGATTAAACTTGCCTATTTTTTAACCAAGGGCAACAGCGACAAAAATACGCTGTTTATCTTCGACGAACCTACCACGGGTTTGCACTTTCACGATATCTCGAACCTGAAACGGGCTTTCGATGCCTTGATTGCCAATGGGCATTCTATTATCGTTATCGAGCATCATGAAGATATTATCAAAACTGCGGATTGGATTATCGATTTGGGTCCCGAAGGCGGCAACGAGGGAGGCAATATTGTATTTGAAGGTACGCCTGAAGATTTAATCAAAAACGAAAATTCTTATACGGGCAGATTTTTGAAGAAGAAACTTCTTTAGGTACAAGATTTCAAGTAAACGAGGTACAAGGTTAAAAAGGTTACCTCATATACCCATTTGCAGATAAACTTCTTTTTGAATATATCAATTATGAAGTGAAGTACAAACACATTGTATAAAAGCAATATAAAACGAAAAATATGCGCATATTTAGGAGTTAGCGGTCATTGCGGGGCAGTGCAGAGTGATAATGAAAAAGCATAATAAAAAATGATACTGAAAAGAACAGAAACACATAAAACTACATATAATTTACTTGATTTACTAGGAAGTGATGAAGTCGCATTGTCAAAAGCGTTTGCATTTTTACTCGCAACCGATAGGGATTGCTACTTTCACTTTTTACGATACTTAGGTGTTCGGACAAAAAACACATTAGAAAATTACAAAAACTCTATTATTGAAATCGAAATAGATAGGAGAGGAATTGGAAGAACAGATATTGAAATAAGTCAAATAGACAAATATCATATTATCATTGAGTGTAAAATCGGAAAAGGAAAAGTTGTTGAACAAAGGAAAAAATATTTGCCCGCATTTGACAAAAATGTTCAACAAAAACTTTTTTGCATTTTAACGCAAGAAAGAGATACAAATAAACAAATCGAAAAAGATGTAACAATCATAAACACAAGTTGGTTGGAGATAATTGAATTGTACAATGATAAACATTTAATTCACAAACCGATTGTATCTGAATTTTTGAAATTTACAACAAAAAATTATAAAATGAAAGAGTTGAAAGAAATTCTAATTCAAGACCTGAGCGACAAAACAGAAATTAGACGGTTTAATGAGCATAAGATTTACAGAAGAGGGCAAACATTTGGAACGCCAATTTATTTTGCGCCTTATTTTAATCGAGGTTCGGGACAAATTGAAGGTATTACAAAACTTTCAAAAATTCTCGGAATATTGACATTCAAGCCCGATGATATTGAAAATTTTAGGTCTGACCTTGAAAGTTTTTCTGACAACAAGGATGTTGTTGATGCTTGGATGAAAGGCATTTGTTTGGGAAATGATGACAAAGAAACAATTTATACATATTATTTTCTTGACGAGCCATTGACTTTTAAAAATCCTCTTAGAAAAGACGGCGGACGGGAAAAAGGGCGTGGAAAAAATTGGATAGCAGCAATGATTCCGCCAAATAGGTGTGTTTCATTTACTGATTTTATAAAACATATTCCAGAATTAATGATAACAGATTAAAGTAAAGCAACGAACCGCTAACAGGCAGTTTGGCGCAAGGCGGGTGACAGTGGGTAACTTGAAACTTTGTGCGTTGAAATCCCGCCCAGCGCCAAGCTGCTGAACGTTAGCTGTCAGCCCGAGAACGCGGTGGCCAGTGAACCGAAAAATCGAAAATAAAACCAAATTAATAACCGTCCGAAGGGACAGAAAAACAAAAAACAATGAGCGCAAACAATGAATTTGATTACTATTTAATCAGTAGAAAAAACGACCAAACTTATCCATTGATTAAAGAGGTTGGTTATAAACCTGATGACATAAATCCAACATTGATAAAGTTGGAATTTAATGACCCTATTCCAAGAAATCCTGTTCTCGCAGATTATTTATCAGGACCAGAAGTATATATTACAGCAAAAATTGCAGATGTAATCAAGAAATTCAACCTTGACTATGTGAAGTTTATTGAAACAGAATTGACAGACCCAAAAAAGAATAAGTCAAAAGATTATTTGTGTATGATGGTCGACAATGACATCGAAGCAATGGACAAAGAGAAATCGGAATTCGAATATGAATTTCGTGTATACACTATTTTCAAATTTGTTTTGGACAAAGACTCATTAGGAACAATTCCGTTGGAAAAGCGGCTAATTTTTATACCAGAAGAATCATTGGAAAAGGTGGTTTTTCATAAATCTGTCGTTGATGCCATAATGGCTGAAAATCCGACAGGTGTGCAATTTCATCCGCTTGAAAATTGTTCGGACTTTTAATGAAAGAAATACACAGCACATAACAAGCGTGGCTGCAACTGTGCAAACAGACATCACAATTCTGAGTTAAAAAGTTTTTGATACTGATAATTGAAATTAAACATAAAAATAATGGAGCTGATATTACAACAAATGAACAGCCTTAGAAAGGGCGCAAAACAAAAGGAATACACAAAAGAAGAGCTCTTGAAAATGGATAGCTATTTGAACGGAAAAATTCCATTTTCAGAGCTTGAAGGTTTCATTGTACCGTCTGACAGTAGTGGTTATGATAAAAAGCTGGCAGGCGAAATTGCAAAGGCATATAAGAAAGATAAGAGCTTGGCTCCCGTCATTTCAAGGTATTGCTATCTTTTTAATAGGGTTGTAATCGGTTCCGCCCCTATCAAACATTTTCTTGATGCTAAGCTTAGTGTTGAAGAAATTTTCCTTAACGACCCCGATGGGGCAACCGCCTTAGTAAATCGGAGCTTAGCTTGCTTAGCGTATGACCAAAGCTATGACGACGAAGTAGGCGATTATCCCTACTTTAGCTATTTCGACAAGGTTTACGAAAAGTATCCCTCCGTTTTGGAAGAAGAAGCCCTAAAGGAAGAGAATTGCTATTTTACTACCGCACAAACGCTAAAAAACACGCCGCTTTTGGCTTTTATCCACAGTAAATATCCTGAAAAATACGGAAAATATAAAGAGAAAATAATTGCCGATGCCACCCTGCGCTTGGCCTACTGCTACCCCGAGCACAACAAGCTTTGCGCCATTTTGCAAGAAGCCGAAAAACGCTTGAAAGGCTTTGAGCTGGACAAAAAAGATCCGCAAATTTCTAATCGCCATACGCGAGCAGAATATGCTTTCTACTTTGCACTGCTTTTTCTCGATTTCCCCGAAGAGCTGCTCACTATTTTATTGAAATACGAGCTCGAGTACAAACCAAGATGCTACATCAGCATTCGTAATCTTTATCAGCTTGCCTATGCCGTCCGCTCTGGCAAAACCTATAATTTCAATAGTAAAGAATCCATCAACAGCCTAATCAAATCCACCGCAACCTTTCTGGGTAAACAGGGGCTGCCCGATAACGTGGTATATGAAATGGCAATAATCCCCAATCCATCCGATAGAGATAGCTTATCCATTCCCGACTGGGTAACGGTAGATGAGGTGTTTGCCCATAACGATACGCTTATCTCAACATACTTAGAGAAGCTTGAAAAAGACAGCAGCTCAGATACCTATGTGATTGCCTATGTGGGCTGGCTTTGGAAGCAAAATCGATTGACAGAAACGCTTGCCCATTACGAGAAATTTTTCTTGAACGCTGTTCATCATAACTTTTGTTACTATGGAGAAAACAAGTCTTTAGAAGGGCTTGTGAGTTGGCTTTCCACCGGAAAAGAAAAAATGCCAAGCGTAAAGCTGGCCGAAGATGTGGGATATGATTACCTTAAAAAATCTGCCGGTATTTTTTGTTTTGGTTTGATTCATGAAAAATCTGAGATAGCCCGTCGTTTTATCCAATTCCTAATCGAGTGCAACTCTTCTCTTATCGACTGCGTTATTGCCAACTTAGAAACATATTGGGATAAGAATATGGTGGAAATTTTCGCCTATATCGAAAGCTGTTTCGAAAGTAAAGAAGCCAACCCAAAGCTAAAAAAATTACAGAAAGAGTACCAAGATGCCATCAATACATGCAAGCAGGAATTGGGATTGGAGATAGAAGAAGTCGATTTTGGAGAATATACCCCTCACACGTTTACTCCGGAATTGTTGGAACGCATGTTGTCCATTCAAGAAAAAGCAGCAAAAATAGTCACCAAAAAGCAAAGCAAATACACGCTCAGCCCACCTCTTCACCCGGGCAGAATCGGTCAATTTGAAAGAGAAAACAAGTTCGCCCTTCCCGATGATTATGCTTGGATTTTGATGAATATAGGCAACGGGGGTGACATTCCTACCGACTGTAATTTCGCCTTGAATTATGAGGAAATAGTAGAGGGTGAATTTCCGCTCAGCTTCGGACAAATGTACTCTATGAGCGCGTTTGAAAAGGCCTATAAGGAATATGACGACGGACAACACGCCATCAGTATAGCCGCAGAAAAAGCTGCCAAAGGCCATATTATCATCGGATTTAGTGATGATAACTCGGAAATATGTTTGATACTAAAAGGAAAAGCTGCCGGAACAGTTTGGTCAATTCATTTTGGCACCGACAGCTATGGCGCTTTCCCTATGTACAGCCCGTACCGAAAAGGCGAGCCTATGACTTTTGCCGACTGGTTTGAGATTTGGCTGGATAAGCGCAATGTTAGCTATGAAAAGTACATTGATTTCAAACAGCTGAAACAGGTAGAGCTTACCGAGCAAGAGATGCAGAGGTATAAAAAAGAAAACGGTATTGAGGAAAAGGAAGCCGTACCAGCAAAGAAAAAAGCGACAAAAGAAAGCATGAAAGAAGCAAAAGCTACACCTGAAACATCGGGCAACATTGCCTTAAACCACACTATTGGCAACGCTTGGGACGAGGTGTTGAAGAAAGAGTTTGAGGCAGACTACTTCAAGAAGCTGCAAGAATTTTTGAACGAAGAGTATGCTACGAAAACCATATACCCCAAGCGCGAAGACATTTTCAACGCGCTGAAGTTTACCGCGCCCGATAAGGTACGCGTTGTAATTCTGGGGCAAGACCCCTACATCAACGAAGGGCAGGCGCACGGTTTCGCCCTATCGGTGTTGCCCGGCGTAACGCCCCCGCCATCGCTTAAGAACATGTACAAAGAGCTGGAGGCAGACTTGGGCATTCCCGTATCAAAAAGCGGCTACCTCATTAAGTGGGCAGAGCAAGGCGTGCTGCTGCTAAACACCGTGCTAACCGTAGAAGCAGGCAAATCGAACGCGCACGCCAAGAAAGGCTGGGAGAAATTTACCGATGCCGTATTTGCGTATCTCGGAGCAAGCAATCAGCCCATTGTGTTTATGCTGTGGGGCAAGCCCGCACAGGCAAAAGAGAAGTTCATTACAGGCAAATCGCACTGCATAATTAAGTCGCCGCACCCCTCGCCGTTATCCGCTTCAACCGGATTTTTCGGCAGCAAACCCTACTCGCAGGCAAACGCATTTTTGAAATCGCAAAACCTGAAAGAGATTGACTGGCGCGTGGAGTAAGGCATAACGCTTAGCTACGAATACATTGTTAATGTCCTACGGACAAGCAATGTATTTCGATTTACTTCTATTGATGTGTAAGGCCTACGGCCTAATTTGTCTACGTTGAAATTTCGCCGTAGGGGAACAATATCAATAGAGCTGATGATATATGTATAGCGTTTTGTCCGTAGGACATTAACAACGTACTCTCACTAAGCAGAATTTATAAGCCATTGAGCGTTGCACACAAGCAGAAGGCACTGCCGCATGAAAGTCAAATGTACCGTACCGGAAAGAAAAATTAATAGAAAATAAAACGGGAGCTAAAATAATTGCTATGCATATTATTGAACTAAAAGAGAGAATGGACATCTCAGAAGATGTTAAGATGAGTCGAATTTATATCCAATTTCAAGAACTTCTGAAAGAGTTACAAAAGAAGGAATTGCCTAATGCAATTATTGAGTTTATTAATCAAGATATTGAAGACTTAAATTCAGTATCTCTTACAAGTAATGAGTTTGAGAAATTAGTCAAACAGAAGCAGACGAAAATCATAAAACAAATTGAGAAAGAACTTAAAATCGTACCTAAAAACTATTATCGAAATCTTTGGTTAGCATTAGGACTTTGCGTATTTGGAATACCCATTGGAATTGCCTTAAGAACAAGTGCAAATAATGCAGGTCTCTTTGCCCTTGGAATCCCTATTGGCATGGGTATCGGAATAGCTCTGGGTACTGGGATGGACAAAAAGGCATTTAAAGAAGGACGACAATTAGACATTGAAGTAAAATAATCGGAATAAGATAACGCCCCTCGCTAAGCGGAATTTGTAATTCCGTGAACGACTTGGACAGACAATTCACACGATTGACTGCAACGCCCCGTTATGTTTCAATCTATAATGACACAGCAACTAGAATTATGAATAGAACGACATTGACAATTTTAACTATTTTTTTTCTCTTGACTACTTGCAAGGAAAATGTGCCTTTCGACAAAGTTGGCTGGACAATTCAGGACGACTTAGGTTTATATCCCAACAGAGACAAAATGCTTGACGACCTCCAAAAGCAAAAACTAAAAGGACTTACTTACAGGCAACTGATAGACAAAATAGGTAACCCAGAAAAAAATGTAACTGGTGACGTAAATACAATTTACTACGAAATTGTAACCGACTACGGACATGACATTGACCCTGTTTATACTAAAATATTGGAATTCAAATTTGGCAATGACAGCATTATTACTGACTTTAAAGTAAATGAAACTAAATACCCTCGCTAAGCAGAATTTGTAATTCCGCCTTACAATCCAGCCAAACCGAGCTTGTAAGTTCAACAAAGTTAATTTAAAATTCAGATATGTTGAACAACGAGCAACCACAATGATATCAATATAACTCAGCCTTTCTCAAAATAATTTTATCCTCTACAGTTTGTAGGAAGCCGCCCTCTGAGGGGTTTTTGTTCCTGCAGCTTGCAGCAGACCGCCCCCTGAGGGGTTTTTGTTCCTGCAGCTTGCAGCAGTCCGCCCCCTGAGGGGTTTTTGTTCCTGCAACTTGCAGCAGTCCGCCCTCTTTGGAGGGTTTGTTCCTGCAGCTTGCAGCAGTCCGCCCTCTTTGGAGGGTTTGTTCCTGCAGCTTGCAGCAGCCCGCCCTCCTTGGAGGATTTGTTCCTGCAGCTTGCAGCAGTCTGCCCTCTTTGGAGGGTTTGTTCCTGCAACTTGCAGCAGCCCGCCCTCCTTGGAGGGCGCGCTCAAACAAAGGGATGGATTTTATGCCTTTGCTTTCTCTTTCCTCGCTGCAACGAGCCCTTTGCGTT
>JAVBQU010000249.1:0-7231 GCA_031548675.1 Bacteroidales bacterium | reverse complement strand
ATCACAAGAAACTCATGCAAAAGAAAACCAAACTCGAAGCCCCCCTTTAGGGGTTTGGGGTTGTTCTAAGATCATCCCAAAAGGAAAGGGAGCTAAAACTAAAATCTGTTACTTCTTCATACATCTTTTGTTGTAAACTATTCCAAAATGAAAGAAAGCTAAAACACTGTGAGTATGTAGATTTAGTTAATATGAGCTTAAACCATCCCAAAAAGAAAGGATAAAAACATGACTAGTATTATGTCAACTGCAAATTATCGTCATTGCTGCGATGACAAGGAACGAGGAAGAAGCAATCTACATAAAGATAAAGATTGCTTCGCTATCGCTCGCAATGACGTTAAAAACCATCCCAAAATGAAAGGGAACTAAAACAATAAACTCTGTTTCATTTGAATTTAATTGGCTATAAACTATCCCATAAGGAAAGAAAAAGTACAGGCGTAGCATTGCTACGTCTCTCCTGCTGCTATCACAAGAAACTCATGCAAAAGAAAACCAAACTCGAAGCCCCCCTTTAGGGGTTTGGGGTTGTTCTAAGATCATCCCAAAAGGAAAGGGAGCTAAAACACACAGCATTGAGAGTTTGATAATTTTGAATCTGCCTTTGGATTTTAGGAATCTGCCTTTAAGTCTCGGAAACTTGCTTTTGAGCTTTGGGTATCAGCCTTAGAGCTTAAAAAACCTACCTTTTGACTTTGGGAACCTGTCTTTGAGCTTTGGGCATCTACCTTTTGACTTCGGGAACATGCCTTTGAGCTTTTTCCCGACTGATTTTTTTATTATTTATATAAAAATATAGATAATGAAAAAATATTACATCAAATGGAATATTTTTTTATACATTTGCAGGCGCATTTTTTAATTATTATTTTTCAACCAAAATCCAAAAAAATTATGGCTACAAAACCTTATGCCCAAGAACTAACCGAAGCATCTGTAATGGCATCGGGAATCAAAACAAATGAAGAAGCATTATTGAAACGAGGTATTACCGCCGCCTTTGCGGCAGAAATACAAAGCATGATTGATGCTTGCACACAGTTGAACAACGAACAGGAAGCTCTTAAAGCTAAACTAAAAGAAAAAACCGAAGAGTTTACTCAAAAAATGGAAGAATTGAAAGCCAAAACTTCCGAAGCCCGTAAAATTATCAAGCTCGACATTCCCCAATCACATTGGAAAGAATTCGGCATTGCAGACAAAAAATAGACATTTTCGGGAAATGTCTATTTTAACCGCGTCATTGAGAGTGATAGCGAAGCACCGCCGAAAGCAGCATAAATACCTTTGATTAAAAATTAGTTTACGAATAATCTGTTTGATTATCACCCGGCTGCTTTGCTGTACCTCCCTCTCAGTGGCGCATATTTTAGCCTTTTCAGACTATTATTTCTTTAATTTAAAAAAATCCGAAGTTCTACACTTTAAAAGCAGGGAGTGTACAAATTGAAAACAAGAAATACATAAAAAACTTACCAAACAGAATAAATATGGGTGTTGCTTTAGTAGATAGAATTACGCAGCTTTATGCAAACGGAAATTTGGAAGGAGCCAGAAAAGAATATGCAGATTATTCCAATGCCAATAATAAAAAAATAGACAAAGAAATAAATGCAAGCCTGTTAGAGCTTTGCAACCAATGGTTAAACACAGCCCCTGCAAAAGAAATATATATTCTCAGGGCTATAATCTATGAAGATTTAGCAGAATACAAAAAAGCCATCAAAGATTGTAACAATGCTATCACACTAGACGCTAAGTATGCAAAAGCATATAATAATCGCGGGGATATTTATGCCGAATTAGAGGATTACGAAAAAGCCATTGAAGACTATTCTCAAGCCATCGAGTTAGATTTTAGTTATGCTACAGCCTATTATAATCTCGGAAATGCTTACTTTAATTTACATAATTATCAAAAAACCATTGAAAGCTACAGCCAGGTTATAAAATTAGATCCTAATTATGTAAAAGCCTATAGCAATCGCGGAGAGGCTTATTTTATATTAGAAGATTACAAAAAAGCCATTGAGGATTATACCCAAGCTATAAACATAAGACCTGACTATGCAGAGGTTTATAATAGCCGCGGAGATGCTTATTTCATATTAGAAAATTACGAAAAAGCCATTAAAGATTATACTCAGGCTATAAATTTAAAATCTGATTATACAGATGCCTATTATAATAGAGGAACTACTTATTTAGCATTACAAGAATATGAAAAAGCTATTGAGGATTTTAATCGTGCTATAAAGTTAAAACTTAATTATGCAGACGCTTACTATAATCGCGGAGCTACTTATTTAGCATTACAAGAGTATCAAAAAGCCATTGAAGACTATTCCCAAGCGATAAAGTTAAGACCTGATTGTGCAAAAGCCTATAATAATCGTGGAGATATTTATACCGAATTAGAAGACCACCAAAAAGCCATCGAAGATTATACCCAAGCGATAAAGTTAGATCCCGATTATACTATAACCTATATTAACCGGGGAAATGCTTACAGCAATTTAAAAAATTATGAAAAAGCCATTGAAGATTATACTCAAGCTATAAATTTAGAATCCGATTATACAGATGCTTACTATAATAGAGGAAGAATATATGACGATTTAAAAGATTACAAAAAAGCCATTGATGATTATACCCAGGCTATAAGTATAAAACCAGATTTATTTACCTATTTATTTCGCGGGTTTGCCCATGCACAATTAAAAGATTATCCAAAAGCCATTGAAGACTATAATAAAGCCATTGTTTTAGAGTCAGAAGATTGGTTTATCAAATACATACAATCTTTAATTACAGATGCAGAAAAAGAACATTACAGTCCATCTATTCCCAAATTAAAAAATATTATCCGTACAATAAAAGAAACACTTTTATACGAAGAAGAAAAGATTACCCATTATACCGGACTTAATATTACCCAGATTTTAATAGAAAGTAATGCCATATTCCGCTTCTCCGAAGGCAGTTTTCTAAATGATACCTCAGAGGGACAGCAATTGAATGAATATTTAAGTTTACAGTATACTGCATGCGAAAAATCATCTTCTGCCTTCGTAAGAAAACCATTTATAGGATCGTTTGTGCAGGGTGATAACAGCAACGACCTTACTCTATGGCGTATGTATGGGAAAGAAAACAATCAGGATGCAGCAGGCTGTGCATTAGTGCTGGATAAAGAAGTTTTCCTATCCGAAATACAAACCCGAGTCAATGCACAATTTCCCAAAGGCACAGAAGCAGAAAAGAGTCCTGTTCTGGAAAGCCTGAATAAAAGAATGGATGATATTGCATTTTATCATGTCTGCTATTTTAATACCAATGGCGGAAAAGATCGCTTCTCTTCCCATTGCTTAGAATCATCCAAAATACAAAGCTTAAATAAGCATTTAGAAGGACTTAAAAAATGTGTAAGTAAAATTCAGAAAGAGATTGACCAAGAAAAAAAATCAAACCCCGACAAAGCAGAACGCCTGAGTTTAGCTCTTAGGGAATACATAGGAGGCATAGAATATCTTTTTAAAGGAAACGAATATAGTTACGAAAGAGAAGTCCGCATGGTATTGAGCGGTATCGGTGTAGAAAGAAAAATTTCGGAACTTGGCGAACCCGCTAAGGTATATGCAGAAGCAGCCCCCATCAGAAATGCACTTAAGCAAATTACCATCGGACCCAAAGCAGTCAAAGCCGAAGAATGGGCAGCCTATTTTCATTACAAACTAAACCCTGCCATAGAAAAAGAAGATAAGGTAAAGATTGCTATTTCAAAACTACCATACAAGTAAAATTATAAGTAGATATTTTAAGATGACGAAGAATAAGGAAGAAGCAATCTACATAAAAATAGAGATTGCTTTGCTAGCGCTCACAATAACGATAAAATAAAGTAGGGCAAAAGAAAACCAAACTCTAAGCACCCTTTAGGGGGTTTGGGGGTGGTTCTAACCCATCCTAAAAGAAAAGGGAACTAAAACCCTTACTGGTGTTATTTCAACCACAAATTATCCATCTACCAAAAATATTATATATCAAAGCCCCTGCCTATAACAAGTATAGGCAGGGGCTTTCGTTTTAATTGCTAAGAAACAAAAAAATTAAAACAAAGTAAAATCTTAAACTTACCAAGATTCAGAAGCATCAGTATACATTAAGCCTGACTTATAATACACCGCAATGGTATCTCCATTTTCAGCAATTCCATTAATCTTTATCTCATAGGTAGTTCCTTCCCTATTTACAGTCATGGAACCACTATATAGACTCTGATGATAATTTGCACTAGGTCCCATTAAACTAATAGCCCCATGAGTAAATGAATGTTTAGGAAGAGGAGAACCATAAGGAATGGCTTCATCATAAATATTATTGTAACTCCCATTATCTATATAACTCTTATTTGTTGTTATTACATCACAATCAAAAAAGCACCCGCCCATTCCCATAAGAGACAATTGAAGAATAGAACAATCTTTCTCTATTGTCCACCCTGCTGCATTGCCATCGTGTATTAAATATCCCATACTGAATACATACTTATTCCCATTTATCTTCATATAATTTTCCACCGTTTGGGTTGCAGTTTTAGGAGGGTCATCTTTCTTGCAACCAGTTATAAGCACAACACAACAAACCAATAAAAATAAGTACTTCACAATCTCTTTCATAATTTTTGAATCTTAATTAATAACTTACCTGTATTTACATGAATGTTACTTTTATCTAACAAACATATTGCAAAGATATAATTTTATACATATACAATGAAAAAAATTAACATTTTAAATAAAAGAATTTATACCCTATTCTTTTATCTTTCATGAAATCAGATTTTTTAGAAAGTTGTAGCTAGATTCAAAACTATTAATTTTTATGACTTAAAAATTAATTAAAAAGGAAGGAGAAGTATTTTAATCCTTGATCAATTTCTGAACATATTTCTGCTTATCATTTTTGATTTGCAGAATATAAACGCCTTTGCTTTGCGAAGATGTATCTTGAATAGTGATTTGCTGCCCTTGCAGTACACTTTTTTCTCTCTGTTTCAAAACCCTGTTTCCGGCAGAATTATACAATTCTATTACAACAGGAGAAGATGATGATGATGAAAATACAATGGTAAATATGCCCGTATACGGATTGGGATATACCTTGCAAAATTCCTTTTCCATATCAACTACAGATATATAAGTTGTCGTATCATGAGAATTTGTATCAGGCTTATAATTAAAAGTGCTGTCTAAAATCCGGTAAGCTTTCATAAAATCGGGAATACCATATCCATAAATTGTATCAGGATGAGAAGCTCTATTTCCGCTTGCTTTAATCGCATTGATAATCTGCCGGCTGTCTGCTTGAGGAAATGCCTGCCACAAACAAGCTGCCGCACCGCACACGGTAGGCGTAGAAAAAGAAGTTCCGTTTACTGAGGTATAACTTGTATACACAGCTACAGTAACATACTCTCCCTGTGCTGTAACATCAGGCTTCAGGTATTCAGAATCAGGTCTGCCGTATCCGCTAAAAGCAGAAGCATTGCCCGATGAATTAACAGATGCTACCGACAACGCATCCTGTGCATCGCCCGGAAAACAAAGATAGTGCCAAGCCTTATTTCCCTCATTTCCTACACTGTTAACAACCAATATCCCTTTTTGAGCAGCTATCGATGCCCCTTTCGAAACATAAGCGGTAGTACCATTCAAATCATTCCATGTATAATTTTGTTCGGGATAATCAAACCGGCTATACCCCAAAGACGAAGTAAGAAGCCATGTTCCTACACTATCGGCATATTCTGCGGCAGCCACCCAATAATCCTGCTCTGCCCATGTTTCGGAACTCACATCCTCGCTCCGCAGAAGCCAGAACGAAGCCTGAGGAGAAGACCCCACCAGCGAGCCATTTTGATAAGACCCCATAGTTGACAATACAGCAGTTCCATGATAGTTTTGAGTAAAAAAATCCGATTCGGGATTCACAAAATCCTTATAACCCAAAATACGACCGGTCTGCCATAAGCTATCGAAAGAAATCGTAGAATCCGCACGATAAAATCCGCCGTCCAATATAGTAATTTTCATACCTTTTCCATCAAAACCGAGCATATGCAGACTATCAATATTAATTAATTGATTTCGTGATAAGCTATAACCATAATCATAGTCCGTTGATACGCTTTTAATCTTGCTCTTTAAGGGTTTTAACTTTCGGATTGGAAAATAAACGGGCGGAATTTCTGAATTTTCCTTTTTCAAAAAAACGACTTGATTAACAAACGGTAAATTTCTGACAGAACTTAAGATACTGGTATCCGTAATTCGAAACACCGCACTATTCAACCATTTGGATGAAGTAAAAAAAACAGCACCCCGCACACACACACTGTCTATATAATTGCGGTTAACCGGAAAATCCAAACTATCAACCGCGATATGCTGGTTTAGCCTGCGGTCGATAGAGGCTTGAGAAAGAAAAACTTCGGGATTATCTAGGCTGTAAATGGTATTGTTCTTATCAGTAAACCCTACCCTGTATTGGTAAGTTTGAGCCACAGAAACTGTAGAAACACTCAATAACAACAAAAATACAAATATCTTATTCATAACAACATTTTCTGATAAGTAGACAATAAAAAACCTTCTTAGGATTATTAAAATGCTTTAAATCCTATAATTTCCCTTACCTCCTTAATAGTTTTCTGAGCACTCTCGCGGGCTTTTTCAGCTCCCTGCCTGCATATCTTTTGTAAATACTCGTTATTGGAAGATAATTTCAAAATCTTTTCCCGAAAAGGGTTACAGAAATTTATCATATCCTCTGCCAATTGCTTTTTCATATCCCCATAGCGGATTTGGCATGAGTTATACAAATCATTAAAATGCTGTACCGTTTCCGAAGCAGAAACCACTCCCATCAAAGTAAATAGATTTTCAATATAATCGGGTTTCTGCTGATTGGCTTCCGTAGGACCCGAATCGGTAAGCGCTTTCATTATTTTTTTGCGGATTATTTCCGGTTCATCTGCCAAGAAAATAGCGTTTCCCTCTCCTTCCGATTTTCCCATCTTGCCGCTTCCGTTCAATCCCGGTATTTTTACCAATTGCGAACCAAAATTATAAGCCTGAGGTTCCGGAAAATATTCTACACCGTACATTCTGTTAAAACGACCGGCAAAAGTACGGGTCATTTCCAAATGCTGTTCCTGGTCTTTACC
>JAVBQU010000229.1:0-6996 GCA_031548675.1 Bacteroidales bacterium | reverse complement strand
AAAGTTATAAAGTAAAAAGATACCATTTATATATTGAAGCTATATGAATTCTAAACCTTTTCAACATTACAAACATTCTAACTTTATAAACTTTTGGGCTTTACTTTGTAACATCACTCACAATTTTTCCATCTTCAAGTGTAATCACACGGCGGGCTTTATTCACTACACGTGGGTCGTGGGTAGAAAAAATGAAAGTCGTATTTTCCTGAACATTCAATTTCTCCATCATATCCAGCAAAGTTTCAGCCGATTTACTATCTAGATTGGCTGTAGGCTCATCTGCCAGAATAAATTTGGGTTTGGGAGCTAAAGCCCTTGCTACGGCTACACGCTGCTGCTGTCCGCCCGATAGTTTTGAAGGGCGGCTATTCCCACGGTCGCCCAAACCTACAGCTTGTAAAAGTTCCACAGCCCGCTGTTCGCATTCGGCTTTTGGTTTTCCTTGTAAGTTCATCACAAAAGCTACGTTTTCTTTAGCTGTAAGCACCGGAATCAAATTGTAAGATTGAAATACAAAACCGATGTTTTTCAGCCTGAAATCAATCAATTCAGACGGTTTTAAAAAATGTAAATCTTCGCCGTCTATATTTATTTTGCCCGAAGTGGGCTGGTCTAAACCGCCGATAAGGTTCAGTAAAGTGGTTTTGCCAGAACCTGAAGGACCAACAACAGCCACAAATTCACCTTGGTTTATTTTTAGGGTTACCTCATTTACGGCATATACTTCATTATCGCTTTCATGGTAAATTTTCGATAAGGCTTGAGTTTCTATTATTGAGTTCATATTTATAAAGTTAGAAGGTTTTTAAAGTTTCAAGGTTATCACGTTTGAACGTTATACACAATAACGTTATGCTCTGATTGATTCTACGGGGTTTAATTTAAGGGCTTTGCGCGCAGGATAAATAGCTGAGAGGATTCCGGTAGAAAACACCAGAATTACTACAGTGACAAAATCTTTGAAATGAAATTCGGGATAAAGAATAGAACCGAATCCAAAATCTTCGAAATGGTCTTGTATCATAAAAGTAAGATCTATTCCGCTTTGCGAAGTGATATAAATAACCAGCCAGCCTATAAAAATACCTATCATACTTCCTAAAAAGGTAAGGAATAATGTTTCTAACATAATCATGATAAAAATCTTCCGCCGGTTCATGCCTATACACATCAGCATTCCCAGTTCGTGGGTACGCTCCAAAACCGCCATCAGCATCGTATTTACAATACCAAATGCCAAAGCTAGAAGGAATATGCCTAAGATTACAATGTTATACAAATCCATCCAAGAGAGGCTCAAAGCTAATGCAGGAACCAATGTTTTCCAATCACTTACATCCATATTTGGGAACAGCTTTTGAATTTCGGCTGTGGTTGCATCGTTCTGTTCAAATTGATGCAGCAAAACAGCCGTTTCGTGTACAGCTCCTTCGGGTAATCCGGTTAAAGCAAAAGCATCGCTTTGCTGTACAAAAATATTAGCCTCATCAAATTGTGTATTGGTGGTTTTAAAAATACCGCTCACCCGAAACATCAGGCTTACCATTTCTCCATGAACATCTTGAAAAGTCAATACCACTTTCGATTTAAGTTTCACTTTTAAACGTTCTGCCGTTTTTTTACTGATAACAATAGGCAGACTTTTGGAAGAACTTTCAAAAAATGTTCCGTTTGTATCGCTTATGGTTTGGTAAAGTGTTGATACTTTACGTTCTTCTTCGGGATTTATCATATTAATCTGTACACCCGATACATTGGCTGCTGATGCCAGCATTCCGTTTACTTTCACACGGTAAGCTGTTTGCTGTATAGCCGGTATTTTTTGCAGTTTTACGGCAATACTATCGCGAAAAAAATACTCGGATATATCGTGATTATCTATAAATTCCTTTTTATGAATCTGAATATTGGATATTTGTTGTTTAATATCGGATTTAATTTGATAATTAATCCATCCTGCCATGAACGCAGTAAGAAAAGTTCCGGAGAATAAACCTATAACAATAGCTCCCAATATAATGCCACTCCGCAGCTTATTTCGCCATATATTTTTCCATGCAATACTGAAAATCATATTTTTATAATTTAAAAATGAGATATTATGCTTTTACTGCGTTGATTATACTTAGTTTAAAAATTTTCAAGACAGGATAAATGGAAACTACCGCTGTCATCAAAATTATAATCAAAATTTGCTCTGCAAATAAGGAAGGATTGTTGTCGAACGGAAATACAGCTTCCATGCCATATTGAGCCATCGCTGCTTCCATTTCTTTACCCATAGGGATAGGGTTCAGGTGGAAATATTGTATAAGCGGAATGGTTACCACCAGCGCTGCTGCAATGCCGATAAATGCCAGCATTATCATTTCCAATACCATTACTGAAGCCAGTTTACCCCGACGCATACCCAAAGCCAGCACTACACCGAATTCGTGGCGGCGTTCGTTGGTCATCATAATAACAGTGCTGAAAATACCGAAACCTACTATCATATATAAAATAACCATTAGTATTTGGGAAAATATTTTATCTGAACTTGCTTGATCTAATAGTTTTTTCATGCTGGTTTTCCAACTTAACACTTCTAAGTTTGCGGTATCGACATGTTTTTGTACTTTGGTTATGGTTTCATCAAGCCGATCGGCATCTTTCAGTGTTATTAAAAGGCTGCTCAAACCATTTTCCAGTCCTACAAATTGCTGGGCAGCAGCAATGCTTGTATAAACGCCATTTTGGTTTAGTTCGGGCATAGGCAGTGAAACAATGCCCCGCACTACAAAAAGTCCGTTTGCACTTACACCATGATAGCCCTGACTTATCAAAGCGATTGTATCACCAGTACGGACTTGTAAATATTCTGATAATTTCTGTCCCAATACCACGCCGTTAATATCGTTGGCTTGCAGATATTTTCCACTTACAATATGTTTTGCCAAATCCGACATCCGGTTTTCCCTTGCAGGGTCGATGGCAATAAGAGCAATCGCTTTGGTGGTTTTTTCATACGAAGCCATGGCAAATGTTTCTAAACGCGGCGATACATAAGCTACATTATCCATCTGTTCTATTTCTTTGATTTTGGGTTCTTGCATAGTCATCAAATTATCCACCAGAGGATCTTTGAAATATCCTTTTTGATGAATTTGAATGTGTCCTACTTGGGTACGGAGTACATTTTCTACCATATATCCCCACGAACCCGATTGCATGGAAATAAGAAAGATACAAAAGAAAAATGCGAAGAAAACCGAAGCCATAGTTATAACGCTTCGCCGTTTATTCCGCCAGATATTCCGCCATGCTAGTTTTATCATAGTTAATAGCTAAGAATTAATAGTTAATAATTTGAAAATGTTTTTATAATCCACTGATTGTCTGTTTTTATGAGATGTGTACCAATTCATAATTAAAGGTAATAGTTATGCAAATAACCACACATATTAACTGTTAATTTTTAACTAGCAACTCATTTCTTTACCTTTTCTTTCATTGTAATAATAATACTTGTCAGCAATTTTATCAATTCTACACAGTCGTTATTGATTGATATAAAACTTTTTTCATCAATAAAATCATTATCTTTCAACAATTCCAACCAATATTGAGTTTCATTTGCTTCTTTCAATGCAATACTAAACTTATGTATAAAGTCTAAATCTGATTGTGCATATTGACCTTCGCGAATCAATGCACCAATGGCAGTGCCACTACGTAGCAATTGTTTCGATAATACAAATTCTCTTTGCTCTGTGGTCAAAAACTTATAGATTTTTACAATTCTCGAAGCAAATTTATATGATTTATCCCTGATTATACTTTCTTTCATTTTTAATAGTCAGTTTTAATAATTAAGAATTAACAGTTTGTGGCTAATAGTTTGAAAATAAATATTTTATAATAAATTTATTGCCATGCTTTTAAAGTCAGATAAAATTAATAGCTAATGGTTTGAATATATTTTGCAGTAAAAATAGCTATTAACTATTAATTCTTAACTCATAACTCATTGGATTTTCTTCATATTCTGTTGTGAGAAAAAAGCATCTTCAATTTTAGTATCAAAATCATATTTCAGCACAGTCAGAACCGTTTTTTGCTTGGGTTTATCTGCCGGAATAACTTCCATACGAGAGGGAAGTTGTCTTTTGCCAAAGGTTTTGATATCATACGCATTCATGGTATTTACCAGTACATTATCTTCATCATAAAACTCAGTTTTAATTTCATCAAAGTCATTTTTCGAAATCCACATAATAACCTTACCCCAAACCACAGCGGCATTTTCTTTAGGTGTAAGCACTATTTTGTAACAATCAAACTCGCGTACTTTTTCATTTCCGGAAAGCTGATGTGTGTAATCGTTCACTATCGATGATTCCCGTACCATATCGTCGTTGGTAAAATCACTTCCCATCCACGACTGTCCCATAACCGATGATGACATTTTTATCATCCGGTCTATGCCGGGAACCCAGTTCCAAAGGTCTTTGCCCCTTTTCAAAAAAGCCTGTCCCTTTTCTTTTGCCGGAGATGTAATATAAACCATGGAATAGGTTGTGCTTTTCGACCACGATTTTAATCCGATTTCCCGCGTCCATGTGGGACGGACTATTGTCATTTTGATTTCCGAATATGCAGAAGTTCCCCGAAGTTTATCATCGGCTTTTTTCACAATATCTGTTGCACTTAGGTTTTGTGCCTGCATACCTATTACAGCGAAACCAAACATGATTGAGAGAATTAATTTTTTCATAATATGAGAGTTATAAGTTTTTTAAATTCAAATGTTTGTAAGGTTCATAAAGTTATAAACTTTTGAACCTTTAGCTTTTCACTGCCAGCCGCTCTCTATAGAAATCAAGGACTGCATTTTTGAGTAGATTTACTTCTATTACTTTCTGCGAATTGCCATACAAAGCCAAAATACTATAGCCTTTCATAATCGACGACATCACTAAAAGTTCCCGCATTGCATTGGTTTTAAAATGTTTTTGAAAGAAAGTGGTTAAGTATTTCATTTCCGAAACCTGCATCGATGCTGAATATTTTTCATAAATATGAGCCACATTCGGTTGTGTACTCAATGCTGTAAACAACAAATAAAAATGTCGGTTTTCTTCTATTTGTGAAAAAATATGCTCAAGCATCAACAAAAAATCTTCGGCGATCATTTCATTTTTCATAAGCGAAAAATCAACCAATTCTACTCCTCCTTGTAAAACAGCCATCAACAAATCTTCTTTGCTAGTAAAATAATTGTAGAGTAATCCTTTTGAGATTCCGGCTTTTTTAGCAATCTGGGCAATGGAAGTGTGAGAATAACCTTCGTTGGCAAACAATTCTAAAGCCGTATCAATAATCAGTCGGCGTTTTTGTTCGCGAATAGTTTCATTCTGTTCTTTAGTTCTCGGCATACCTGTTAATTATATTTTGACTAAACGGTCAGTCAAAATTAGAAAGAAAAAAATTCACAGCAAAATTTTTGTACATTTTTTTGGCAAAGAAGATATTCAATGACTAATTATTGCTTTGCTAATTCTAAGATTCTCTATACCTTTACAAAATAGTTTTCTAAAAACTCATGTCTAAATTATACACTTCAAAAAAATTCCGCATCTTAGGAAAAATCTCTTGGGGAGCAATTATTTCTATCACGTTTTTATTAATAATAACTACATTTATAGAGTATAACCACGGAACAAAATTTACGCAAACCCATATTTACAATTCTTTGTGGTTTGTCATTCTTTGGACAATTGCGGCAGTATGTGCTGGTATTTACATTTTTATTAAAAAAACCCGTTTATCAACTCCTGCACTTTGCCTGCATTTAGCTTTACTTTTAATATTGGCAGGGGCATTTGTTACGCATTGCTTTTCTCAAACCGGAACTATCCATTTGAGAAAAGATATAAAAAATCAAATTTTTACAGATGAGAATAGGATTCCAAAACAACTTCCTTTCCAAATTGAATTGACATCTTTCGAAGTTATATATTATCCGGGTACTGATACTCCGGCAGATTATGTAAGCCATTTTATAATTTATGATACAACTCAAATTCAACCGATAGGCGGGAAAGTCTCGATGAATCATATTTTTACTTATCAGGGTTATCGTTTTTATCAAACCTCTTTCGATTCTGATGGAAAAGGCAGTATATTTTCTCTAAACCAAGATATTTGGGGAATTCCCATAACATACAGCGGTTATTTTCTGCTTTTTATCTCTTCTATTTTTATGCTTTTAGATAAAAAAGGTACATTCCGCAAATTATTGAAACATCCGGTCTTTAAAGAAAGGAAAGCGGATGATATATAAGATTCTTCGCCCTTTTTTGGCATTCGGATTTGCTATACTATTTTTTTATGGCTACGCTGGTAATAAAAATACATTATCTAAAGAAAATATCACTATCAGTACAGAACAGGCTGAAGTTTTCGGAAAAATCCTGATTAGTTACAATGGTCGTATTGCTCCTTTACAAACTTTTGCTCAAGATTTCACCCTAAAAATCACAGGCAAAAATTCCTATAAATATGCTGATGCAGTACAAGTTCTCAGCGGGTTTTTGTTTTTCCCCGAATCGTGGTATCATGTTCCTGTTTTTGAAATTAAGAGCCGTCAAATGCAAATATTTTTAGGTATTTCAAAAAAACAAGCAGCTATCAAAGATTTTTTTGATTTGTATGGAAACTATAAATTAGCTCCTTATTATGCTCAAATGTACAGCAGTAAAAATCAAACACCGTTCATTAAAGAAGCTTTGTTTTTGAATGAAAAATTCCAACTCATTCGGATGGTTCAAAACGGAAGTCTTTTAAAAATATTCCCTATCAAACAGTCCGGAAACGTTTTCTGGGTCTCCCCTACAGATATGCTTTCTCAAAATCTGTCTTATCAGGATTATGTATATATACGAAATTTATTTCCTCTTTATCATAAAGCAATTACCCAGAAACAATAAGCAAATGCCGCAGATTATCTCA
>JAVBQU010000095.1:0-8269 GCA_031548675.1 Bacteroidales bacterium | reverse complement strand
AAAATGGAATTGGAAAATCGTAAGTTAACAGAAAAAATTCAACTTTTAGGATGGATTAATAAAAAAAATCTTGCCGAAAAGTTAAAAGAATGCAATATCTTTGTACTCGCAAGCGTTATAGAAACTTTCGGTATTGTATATGTAGAAGCCATGGCATGCGGAAAGCCCATAATTGCGGTTAAGAATGGCGGAGCCAATGATTTAATAAATGAAACCAATGGAATTCTAATAGAACCGGATAATGAAAAAGAATTAATAGAAGCATTTAGATACATGTATGCAAATGCAAACTTATATGATCATAAGCAAATAGCAGGTAGTTGTGCAGAAAAATATTCAGAAGAATCAGTTGTTCTAATGTTATCAAAAATTTATAAGAAGGTAACGATCAAAGATGAAGTATAGTTCACAAAATTTAAATAAATATCAAATAGCTTGTTTACTTATTATAGTATCTATGTGTACAGGAACCGAATTTTTCGGAAGTTATCAACCTGTACGTTTATTACTAATAGCTTTCTTCCTATGGTTTTTACCTTCTATGTTCAAAGAAGTAAAAAATGTTTCCCGTCCCATATGGGCTGGAATAGGCATTTTTGTAATATGGCTCCTATATGGCTTTATTTCCTTACAATGGAGTCCAGATCCCATTGTTGGTTTAAAATCTGAACTTATCGTAATGAGTATCGGTTTTACAGCTTTACCATTGTTTTCTTTTCTGATAAAAAAAATTGAGAATCCCTTTGACTACATACGAAAGCTTTGCTTATTATGCTTTGCTATTATGGCTTTGGTTAGCTTATTTGAAATTACGACCTCAATCCATTTTGCATCGTCCGAACCGTCACGGGTTATTGGCAGACATGATGTTGCGGTTCCCCATACTTCAACTACATTTGGAAATGTAAATGATTATGGTGCTTTTTTAATGTTTTTATTTCCATTCCTATTGTGGGGAGTATTAGAAGCTAAAACCGTTAAACAAAAGTATATATATTTTACTGCCTTTTTGTTAAATATTTCTTTTATTTTAATTAATGGAAACCGTATGGGCTTATTGGTAATCATAATTCAAATGCTTTGCTTTCTTCTTCTATTAAAAGACAGAATAAAAAAAGAGCATATAAAAAAGAGATATATTATATTATTGCTCTTATTATTGATAGCATTCTTTTTTGCTCCCCGAAAATATAATCCTTTTTATGCCATACGTTATCGTATGGCAACAGTTTTGCATAGCAGCGATGAATCATCGAATGAACGAATAAAAATGATTAAATCCGGAATAAATATGCTCAAAGACTCACATGGCATGGGAATTGGAGCAGGAGGTTTTGAAGCCTCTGTATTACAAAAAAATCCGGATGCGAATATTATCAACCCCCATAATTTGTTTGTAGAAATTTTTGCCCAATATGGCATAGGTATACTGTTATTGTTGTGCTCATGGCTGGCTTATCTATTTTATTATGCCCGGCATAATGCGTATTTATCTTCCAAAGCCCGTACCACAGTATATGCTATTATTGTCTCTTTCCCCTTGATAGGAGCTATGCCGAGTGCCTTTTTAGGATATACCTTTTTATGGGTATTTTTAAGTATAGTGGCAGCTATTGCCGCTTATAAATTACCTAACACACAAAGTATAAAAATATAGATATGAAAATAATTACCATTATAGGAGCTCGTCCTCAATTCATAAAAGCGGCTGTTATCAGCCGGCTTCTTGCCAAAGAAAAAAATATAGAAGAGTTAATTATTCATACCGGACAGCATTATGATAGTAATATGTCTGATGTTTTTTTTGAAGAGATGGATATCCCTAAGCCTCGCTATAATTTAAACATTAATGGGTTGAATCATGGGGCTATGACAGGACAAATGCTAAGTAAAATAGAAGAATTATTGCTTATAGAGAAACCGGATTTGATGTTGGTATACGGCGATACCAATTCTACACTTGCCGGAGCCTTAGCTGCTAAAAAACTGCATATACCTGTTGCTCATGTTGAAGCAGGGCTCAGGTCGTTTAACATGCAGATGCCTGAAGAAATTAACCGCATTTTAACGGACAGAATCAGCGATATTTTATTTTGTCCCACCTATGAGGCTATTTCAAATTTGGAAAAGGAAGGATATAAAAATATTCAAGCTAAAATTGTTTTATCGGGGGATGTAATGCAGGATGCAGCCATGTTTTATGCTCAAAAAAGCCGTCCGTTATCTATATCCTTACCCAAACAATATGCTTTGTGTACATTACACAGGGCAGAAAGTACAGACAATCCGACTATATTAGGTTCTATTTTCAAGGCATTGGAAGAAATATCTACCAAGCATACAAGCATTGTATGTCCGCTGCATCCCAGAACTAAGGCAAAATTAGCTGCATTGGACTACGATTTTTTAGCATCTTCTATTCTATTTATAGAACCTGTAGGTTATTTGGAAATGATTTACTTATTACAAAATTGTACATCTGTTCTAACGGATAGCGGCGGTCTGCAAAAAGAAGCATACTTTTTTAAGAAAAAATGCGTTACTTTGAGGAATGAAACTGAATGGGTAGAACTTGTAGAAAATGAATTCAATTACTTAGCCGGAACGCAATATTCGGATATAATTGAAGCATTTTTGCAAATGCAAGAAAAAAATCCTGATTTCGATATACAGCTTTATGGCAATGGAAAAGCCGGAGAAAAAATAATAGCTGCAATTAAAAATACATACGGTATTTAATACCAGATCTTAATACTCGAAAAATGCGAATTGTACATATAGAAGATTTCTTCCATCCGGAAGCAGGTTATCAGGTAAATTTGTTATCCCGACTCCAAGTTCAGCAAGGTCATGAAGTGTTTGTGGTAACTGCAGAAATGGATAAGATACCTGATTATTTAACGGCTTTCTTTGGTCGTGAGAATATGCCTGAGCGGGACGAAAAATTCTATCAGCTCACAGGAGTAAAAGTAATAAGAATTCCATTAAAGGGATTCTACAGCGGTCGCGCTATTTTCCCATCTAAAATATTCAAGTTGGTTGATTCTTTAAAACCGGATGTAGCACTGATACACGGCATAGATACATTAACCGGAATGAGATTTATGCGAAAATCCGGCAGGCTGAAATATCCGCTTGTTACAGACAACCACATGCTCGAAATGGCTTCTACAAATAAGTTTCGAAATTTATTCCGCTTCTTTTTCCGTTGGTTGGTTACGCCTTATGTATTAAGAAATGAAATTCCTGTGATACGTTTGGTTGATAGTGATTATGTTGAAAAATTCTTAGGAATTCCGCTTGCTAAAACTGCCTTATTATCCTTTGGTACAGATACGGATTATTTTACAATTGATACATCGGAAAAAATAGCTTTCAGGCAGAAATATGGAATCAGCGAAAATGATTTTGTAGTTGTTTATGCCGGTAAATTAGATGTATTTAAAGGTGGTAAATTTTTAGCAGAATCTATTCAAAAGAAATTTATTACCCAAAATGGGAAAGAAATTATCTTTTTAATCATCGGGAGCGGTGCAGGCGAATATGGTAAAGAGGTTGAAAATTTATTTAACTCTTCGGCAAACAGCATATTGAGATTTCCTACGCAAACCTATTTTAATTTAAAAGATTTTTATCAGGCGGCAGATTTGGCTATTTACCCTAAGCAGTGCAGCATGAGTTTTTTTGAAGCTCAATCGTGCGGATTACCTGTTGTTTTTGAAAATAATGAAATAAATGCACAGCGGGCACAGTTTGGCAATGCTTTTGTATTTAATGCTGAAGATTGTAATGATTTTAGAAATAAAATCTTGCAATGTGCCGAAATGAATGAGACAGATTACGCAACTATGAAACAAACTGCAAGAAATTATATTTGCGAAAATTATAATTTTGTACCTATTGCTCAAAAATATACCGATATTATGCAAAATGAAATGCGTAAATTTGCCGTTCGAAAAGTAAAATAGAATCAGTATTGATGCATCCAAATTTTCTAAGAAGCTACTTAAGGCATGTTACGCTTAATATTTTGGGTTCTTTTGCCAAGCCGGCAAAGGGTATTCATATACTAAATGGTCATATGATTAGCCGTAAGAATCCGTCTATAGAAATTTTTCTTTCGCAATTACAGCAACTACAAAAAATATCAACTTTTATCCGTATCGAAGATGCTGTAAAACTTATTACAAATCAGGCAAAGGTTGATGATACCCTGATTGCTTTTACCTTTGATGATGGTTTTGATGAATGTGCTACCATGATAGCTCCTGCATTGGAACAATTTAATACGAATGCCGCATTTTTTATCAACCCGAATTTTGTTGAGGGCAATGATGAATATATCCGGCATTTTACAGAAAACATTGTATTTACCCCTCATAAAAAACCTATGAGATGGAATCAGATTATCGATTTACAGCAAAAGGGACATATTATTGGGGCTCACACTATGGATCATTATATGATAAATGATTCGGATATTGAAAAACTTGAATATCAAATAGCAACTTGCAAAGATGTTATTGAACAAAAAACAGGTTCGCCCTGCGAATACTTTGCATTTCCTTACGGCAGATTGGAACATGCCAATATACATTCTATTGATATAGCGGCAAAGTACTATAAATACTTATTCAGCCAATCGGACTACAAGCATTATTTTTCATTTAACGGAAAAGTAATAAACCGACGTCATTTTGAGCCGGATTGGTCTCTGCCTCATGTATGTTATTTTATCAGCCATCCTAAATCTTACTAACGCATGCCTAAGATTTTACAAATCAATACTACCATAAGCAGAAATGCTACCGCTTTTATTGCGGATAGCATCGGCAATTTAGTGATTGCTGAGGGCTGGGATAGCTATATTGCATTCGGCAGGCGTGCGGCACCAAGCCAATCTACATTGCTGCAAATAGGTTCTAAATTCAGCATAGCTTGGCATGTACTGCTTACTCGTTTATTCGACAGGCATGGTTTAGGCTCTGTGATAGCAACTAAACGGCTTATTAAGCAAATGAAGAAAATACAACCTGATATTGTACACCTGCATAATATTCATGGTTATTTTCTCAATTATAAAATATTATTTCGTTTTTTAGCTAAAGAAAATATTCCGGTTGTTTGGACTTTGCACGATTGCTGGTCTATAACCGGACATTGCCCGCATTTTGAATATGTAAAATGTGAAAAATGGAAAACAGGTTGTTATAAATGTCCGCAAACCAAAGAGTATCCGGCAAGTTATTTTATAGACAGTTCTCAAAGTAATTATCAATTGAAAAAGCAATTGTTTAATTCTGTCAAAAATATGCATTTGGTTCCTGTTTCCGATTGGTTGAAGAATATTTTACAAGCATCTTTTCTCCAAAACCATCCTATCTGCCGAATTTATAACGGCATTGACTTGGATATTTTTTACCCTCAAAAAGATTTGAGTTTAGCAAAGCAATTGATAGAAAAGAAAGAGGATTCGTTTGTGATACTGGGTATTTCGAGTTCATGGCAGAGCCGTAAGGGATTTGAGGATTTTATTGCATTGCGGAAACAGCTTGATGATAGTTTTATAATAGTTATGGTAGGGCTTACTGCAAACGAAATGCAAATGCTGCCTGCCAACATCATCGGTTTGGAGAAAATACATAACATGCAGCAACTGGGTCAAATTTATGCGATGGCTGATGTATTGGTAAATCCTACTTGGGAAGATACTTTTCCTACCATTAATTTGGAAGCTCTCGCTTGTGGTACACCTGTTATTACTTATAAAACAGGCGGCAGTGTGGAAGCTGTATCTGAAAAAACAGGTTTCATCGTTGAACAAGGTAATATTACCGGATTGGCAGATGCTGTTCAACAAATCAAAACACAGGGTAAAGCCTACTACAGTGAAGCCTGCGTGCAAAAAGCCCAATTTTCTTATAATAAAAATGAACGTTTTAAAGAATACATTACATTGTATCAAGAAATTCTTCAAGATAATTAATAGTTATGGACTATTAACTCATAACTATTAACTGTGAACTATGGACTATTAACCATTAATTCATAACTACTAACTGTAAATGATTTTACATTATACTATTCTTATCATTATCCTGTTTGCAGGCATACTGCTTTATTTCCATATTGCCGATAAATTTAATATTATAGATAAACCTAATCAGCGCAGTTCTCATAATTATATTACAATTCGGGGCGGAGGAATTATTTTTTGGTTGGCAGGCGTTTTATATGGCTTGCAGCACCTCCCCGATTCCATGTATTTTATCATCGGGCTAACTTTAATCTGCGGTGTAAGTTTTTGGGATGATATTTCTTCCTTGCCCAGCCGTGTTCGTTTAATGGTGCATTTTGTCTCCATCAGCTTGGTATTTTATTATATGCATATATTTCAAATTGTACCTTGGTGGGCAGTTATTATTGCTTATGTTTTCTTTATAGGCACATTAAACGCTTATAATTTTATGGACGGCATCAACGGCATTACGAGTCTATACAGTTTAGCTGTTTTGCTGGCATTGCAGTATGTCAATATCAAAGTTATGGCATTTACATCAACCCAAGGTATTAATTATGCTATTGCTGCCTGTTTGGTTTTTCTGTTTTTCAATTACCGGAAAAAAGCCAAATGCTTTGCGGGAGATGTGGGCAGCATGGCTATTGCATTCTGGGTATTAACTCTTTTACTTCAACTGATGCTGAGAACGGATTCTATGCTTTGGATATTATTTTTGGCTGTTTACGGCGTAGATTCGGTATGCACTATTATGCACCGTTTGTATTTGAAACAAAATATTATGGAAGCCCATCGCCTCCATTTCTATCAGATATTGGCTAACGAACGAGGCTTTTCCCACCGCCAAATATCTGCCCTGTATGCTCTATTGCAAGCAGCTATTTGTGCATTATTAATCTACGGATACCTTCATCATTGGAATACCGGAATATTATCTATATGTATATTGATTCCTTTAGGATTACTGTATACATTAAAGTTTAGGAAAAGGTAGAAAAATCTGCTGTAGTATGATTTTCTTTTCAATAATTATAGTTATCCCTACATCTTACCCAAAAAAGACAATATAAATCATACTCTTTCTTGCTGTATTTTTGATATTCCAATTGTTGTAAAGTTTTTACCTGTAACAAATAAAAATCACATCATTTGCACCTATATTCCAAGTTTTAGAAATATCCGGATTTAGAATATTATTCCAAACATCGAGTAGTTGATTCTTTTGCTTTAAGTTTAAATCTTTCAAATGAAATTGACACAATTTATCTACATTATTGCGATTAAAAATACCGATCCATCCTCCCTTTCCTTTTTTCTGAGGAGTTTTCCATATCTCAATTCCATCTTTATTATAAATTAAACTTCCCATTATCCCATTTTGGTTGACAGCCAACATCTCTTTATTGGTAAGGAGGCTATAAGAATAATTATCCATTGATAGGAGATCTCCCCCAATCATTAAAGGTGAAGCAGACAACGCACGCAGAGTGATAAATGTACGCATTTGTGCCGGACTCAATTGGCTTTGCCGACTATTACCTTTACCGGATAACAATACCGTTTTTTCATCTTTTGTCTGGCTAGGCGACATTAGTTGAAGGTGGCCAAATGGTTTATATTTTTCTGCTAATATTTTCATGTTATCAAGAGCTGCTTTTTCATGAAGATAAACACCATAGCTATCAAAGCTATTCCATCCCATGGGGGGAGTTTGTGCTATATCTGGCTTCTGGGATTGAGCTGACAAGAAAGAAAAAAAAAGATTTATAAAAATAAAGAATTTGAGTTTCATTTTTTATTATAGTTAATTGAATCCGAAGTTCCACAGTTTAGCTGCAAAGTTATGCTTTGTGATTGTATTTATCTGAATCAATTATTTGAAGTATGACTGATTCAGGATGAGCAGCAGATAGATAACAAGTTAATTTTCTCGTTTAATCTGCTCTAAACAGATTAATTAACTTGTAACAAAGATAAACCAATTTTTCAAATTAGGTATAACCTATCTAATATGTCTTTATTTTCTAAATTTATTGCAACATCTGTTTCACTGTTATATGGGCATTACCTTTGGGATAGTTACCTTTTTAATTCAATTGATAATTAAAACCTATTCTATATTCGGGGTATTATTTTTGGCTGTTTACGGCATAGATTCGGTATGCACTATTATACACCGTTTGTATTTGAAACAAAATATTATGGAAGCCCATCGTCTGCATTTCTATCAAATATTGGCTAATGAACGAG
>JAVBQU010000244.1:0-6184 GCA_031548675.1 Bacteroidales bacterium | reverse complement strand
TATTTTCTTTATTTTATTTGGGGAAGGAAAAACCCCACAACGATGATTTGTATAAAGCCGAATACCAAAAAAATTACAGGGTTTATGGGCTTACCCTGCCCGAAAAACTGAATTTTGCAGGCGAAGAAACGCCTATGGATTTATACTATGTGCGCGAAAGTTTGGAACGAGAATTGCTGATAAATACCTATTGGCAATCGAATACGATACTCATGCTTAAACGCGCGTATCGGTTTTTCCCTACTATCGAAAAAATACTGAAAGAACAAGGCGTGCCTGATGATTTTAAATATTTAGCATTGATAGAAAGCAGTTTTCAGAACGTAACTTCTCCGGCAGGTGCGGCAGGTTTCTGGCAATTTATGCAAACTACGGGTAAATCCTATGGCTTGGAAATATCAGACGATATCGACGAGCGTTATAACCTCGAAAAAGCTACCATAGCGGCTTGCAGTTATTTGAAAGCTGCCAAAAGAAGCTGCGGAGATTGGACGCTGGCGGCTGCGGCTTACAATGCAGGCGAAGGCGGAATCAAAAGCGTGATTTCTAAACAACAGGTAAACAATTATTATCAATTGAACCTAAACTCGGAAACCGCCCGCTATATTTTCCGAATACTAGCTTTAAAATTAATTTGTGAGAATCCAGCAGATTATGGCTTTTATCTGCGGAATAAAGACGTATATACAGAAATTCCCAGCCAAACCGTTGTTGTAGATTCTACTATCAGCGATTTGGTAAGTTTTGCCAAATCGTATAATATTTCCTTTCGCTTGCTTAAAGAAGCCAACCCTTGGCTACGAGGCTATGCCTTAACTAATAAAAATAAGAAAAGCTTCAATATTAAAATACCCGATGCCGAAATGGTTTTGTATTCAAACTTGAGTAAGAAGATTGCTCATCCTGATAAATTTATCGGACAAGAAGATTAAAATACATTACCGTGTATTCCGATATTTCATATTGCCCGCCTCAATGCACCGCCTGCCGGCATAAATATTTATCTGATGCTGAAAGCTTATTGCAAAAAGAAACTTTTGTAAAAGGAAAACTAGCAGGGCTTACACAACAGGTTAAATCAATCCGTTATACAAATCCATACAAGCGTTCCCAATACCGGAATAAGGTATGTCTGGCTTGCTTTTTTGATGGTAAGGATTGGCAGGCAGGAATTCATAAACGAGATGAAATTCTGTCCGTTCCCCATTGTCCATTATATACGCCTTTAATTAAAACGGCATGGCAGATTATAAGGGATGCCCTTCCTAAAACCGATAAATTCCCTTTGCATTGGTATGTGCAATGTGGCAAGCAGATTGTATTGGTTCTGAAATCTAAAACAGAAGAAGGTTTCTTGCTTTCAGATGAAATTAAGGCAAAGTTATCAGAAACCGGTATCGAAGGTGTGTGGGTGCATGGAAATCCGGCAACAGGAAGAAATGTTTTTGCTAAAATTACATGGAAATTAATTTGGGGTAAACCCCGTTCGCTGGATGAAACCGGACTGGAATATGGTCCTGTGTCATTTCAGCAAGTTTTATTCCGGCTTTACGAAGATGCGCTGGAAGAGGCATTCCGTTTTTTTGAGATTAAGCCTAATGAACAAGTTGTAGATTTATATTCAGGTATAGGAACAAGTATCATAAAATGGAAAGCTGCCGGAGCAGATACCCTAGGTATTGAGCTTTGTGGCGAAGCTGTTGAATGTGCGGTTAAAAATACTTCAGGTTCTTATATTCTGCGCGGAAAATGCTCGGAACGGATTCCGCAAATAAACCAATGGCTGGATGATAAGCAAAATTTTAAGCTTTTTGCCAACCCTCCGCGAACAGGCTTAGAACCGCAGATAACGGAATGGTTGCTTAAAGATTTATCTCCCAACAAAATAGCCTATTTATCATGCAGCCCCGGTACTCTGCAACGAGATTTACAAATATTATCGGCTGTTTATCAAATAAGCAAAGTAATTCCTTTTGATTTTTTCCCCAATACACACCATGTAGAAACTTTGGTACTGTTAATCCCTAAACTCTGTAGACGAGATACAGATTCAAAGCAGAAATTATAAGCAATTAAACAAATAGCCCAATTGACACAGGTACAAGTAGACAAGTAAGCAAGATACAAGGAGAGTTATAAATTCTGAATACCTTTGAACCTTATAACCAAGCTTGCGAGCTCAACGAAGTTAAACTTTATAAACATTAAACCCTAAACATTACAGCATATTCTCTAAATCCATATAATAGGCTAAGGCTTCGTAAATCATCTCTTCTTCAACCACCTGATCGTACATAGGGTAAGTTAAAGCTTCGAGTAATACAAAACGTATATGATGTTTTGTATTTTTCTTATCGTGCATCATCAAAGAAACCAAAGGTTCCACATCGTTTTGCGTGATTTTAAAATAGGGAAAATTATTTAGAATATAGCTTGTAGCCTTAATACAGTCTTCTTGAGGCAGATTGAGGGTTTGTACCGATAAAAACAGCTCCACTATCATTCCCATAGCCACCGCTTCGCCATGCAGCAAGGTTTTTTGCTGACTTAAAGCATAACTTTCAAAAGCATGTCCGGCAGTATGTCCAAAATTCAGGTATTTACGGATATTCTCTTCCTTATAATCGGCAGTAACAATTTGATTTTTAACCCCAACAGCCAAGTTTATCAGTTCATCCCAATCATGAATCTCTGAGATTGTTGTTCCGTACAATATATCCATAATCCGATTATTCCCTATCAAACCTGTTTTAAGGATTTCAGCACTTCCCGATAAAATCTCTTGCTGTGGTAAGGTTTTCAAGAAATCAGGAAAAACAGCAACAGCCTCAGGCATATTAAACAAACCAATCGGATTTTTGAACCCATTCAAATCTACGCCTGTTTTTCCGCCCAATGCAGCATCCACCATAGCCAGCAAAGTAGTTGGAATGTTAATATAACGAATACCCCGCCTGTAAGTCCCTGCCGCAAACCCGCCGATATCAGAAACCGTTCCCCCTCCCAAATTAATCAAAATGGCATTTCTATCAGCAAAAGCACTTTGCAAAGCTTCCCAAACATACTGTGCAGTTTGTAAATTTTTATGTTCCTCGCCCGAATTTATCTGTAACACCAAAGCATCGCTTAAGATTTCTACTTCCTTAAACAACAGAGGCAGACAATGCTCATACACGTTTTCATCCGTCAAAATAAAAGTGTTATTTGCCGTTGCCCGCATAGTTTGCAGCAAATTCTTGAGATGATAAAAAGCAGTATCGCCTACAAAAGTCGGAACAAAGTTTTCCATGATTTGAATTTTGGTAACGCGTGACGGGTAACGAGTAACTGAAAAACGTTGTTATCCCTGAAACACATCATTATTTTTTATCAAATATTTCTTTTAGTTTTTCAGCTAAAGTTTCAGCAGTTAAATTCCGCCCAATGATAATGCCGTTTTTATCAATCAACAGCAAATGAGGAATACCCGAAACGCCGTAATCATCCATAACCTGCATTTCTTTACCCTTTAATGCCGAAACATGTGTCCAGTCCAATCCCAACATACGAATTCCATTTATCCAGTTTTCACGTTTGTAGTCGCACGACACACTGATAATATTCAAACCCTTATCTTTATACTGCTTATAAAGTTTTACCACATAGGGCAATTCTTTTCGGCAAGGTCCGCACCACGAAGCCCAAAAATCTACTACCACATAATTCCCTTTCCCTGCAATATTAGAAAGCTTAATCATATTTCCATTCGTATCAGGCAGGCTAAAATCTACAAAATGCTTGCCGACAGCCGTATTTTTCCATGCATTTACCCGATTACTCATCCAAGTAACATAGCTGGTTTTCTGCATCTCGGGAGTAAAGTTTCCAACTATTTTTTCCATCTGTTCAAGATTTAGGTTTCGGGCTAAAGCTTTAGCTTCGAATGCTGCAACAATAGAATTAGGATGTGTCAGAATAAAACTAATTGTAGAATCTGTAATGGCTTGATCCAGCAAATCCATTTGTTTCTCTAAACCAACTGCCAATGCTGTATCCAGCATTTTCTTAGCTCCTGCATACTGGTCTGCAAGTTCATCCATTTGAGCATATTGCGGTTCTAAAGCCTCATTAAAATTATTATATAAATCATTGGTTTTAGAACCAGTAACCACCGATTCATGCGAGTCATCCATGTTATATATGATTTCTATCTTCGAATTTTCAATAAAAAATTCTTTAGGCTCGTTGTCCCCTATTTGTATTTGATATAAATCAGGCATATCAACTGCACCTTTAAAAGTAAATTCTCCCTTAACCACAGTAGTGCTGTCGATAGTTTCGAATTGTTTTTTTACAATCTTCTGCAACAAAACCTTTTCGCCATCAGCCCCTGCAACTTTTCCTTTAATAGTATAAGATGGTTTTTGAGTACAAGCTCCAAAAATCAAGAATACAGCCAAAATAAAAAATCCCAGATTTCTTTTCATAGTATTAATATTTTCAATTTAATAAATAAACCACATCATAAAAGTAAGAATTTGTCGTTATTCTACTTTTTATCAGCAGTCGATTCTATTCAAATCATACGCTATAGATTTCACTATAAATATACAAGCACAAAGATACATAATAGATGCGATGTAGCAAAGCAGGAAGGAGCTAAAGAAAACACATGGATAGCACTAAATTTTCTTATCTATACTGCTTAAAATACAACTATTTTACTTGAAATAATGTACCTTTGCAACTTAATTCTTCTTGTATAAGAAGCTAAACAGAACATTAATAATCAGCAATATAAAAAGTAAAATATCATTTTGGGTTATTTTCCTACTCATGATAATGAGCGGGCTAAAAGTGTATTCGCAGCAAGATAGTACCAAAACAACCTATGATACGCTTGCTTTCAAACTTCCCAAAAAGTCATTTTTAGATGATGTTGTACATTTCAAAGCCAAAGATTCAGTTGTCTTTAATATCAAAAATAATAAAGCCTATCTCCATAACGAAGGCGAAATTACCTATCAGAATATCAATCTCAAATCAGGCTCTCTCGATTTGAATTTTAAAGATAAAATAGTCTCCGGCAAAGGTGTTAAAGATACGGCAGGCACCTTGCATGGTACTCCCATCTTTAAAGAAGGCGACCAAGAATACAAGATGAAAGAACTCCGCTATAGCTTCGAATCGAAAAAGGCGATAATCAGCGATGTTATTACAACCGAGGGTGAAGGTTTTTTACATGGAGAAACCGTTAAAAAGATGGACAATAATATTATGTACATCAAAAACGGGAAATTTACGACCTGCCCTTTAGATCACCCGCATTTTGATTTTCGTTTTAACAAAGCCAAAATTATTCCCAACGATAAAATTGTATCAGGACCCGTATATATGACCATCGAAGATGTACCGGTTCCTTTGGCTCTGCCTTTTGGCTTCTTCCCCAATACACAAAAGAAAACATCCGGTATTTTACTTCCAGGCTATAATCATACCAGAAATTTGGGATATTCCTTGCAGAAAGGGGGCTACTTTTGGGGCATAAACCCTTATATGAATCTTGAATTACGGGGCGATGTCTATACACGCGGAAGCTGGGCTGCTTATGCCAAATCACAATACAGGGTACGTTACAAATATTCTGGCGATTTCAAATTCGGTTATACCGATTATGTATCAACCAATAATCCGTTGCAAGAAAAACAGCATTCACGGGGTACGCAGATTATTTGGAACCACCAACAAGATGCTCATGCCAACCCAAACCATACTTTCAGTTCCAATGTCAATTTTACATCAGCAAAATATGGTCGTTATTCTTCCAATATTAATGATTATTTCAGTAGTACAACAACATCCAGTGTTAGTTTTGTGCAAAATATCAGTTCGCGGGCTTCCTTAACCTTAAACGCCAACGAAAATTACAATACCAACACCGGTGATATGACCATCACTCTGCCTACTATTGATTTTCGTGTTAATCAATTATATCCGTTTCGGAGGAAAAAACCTGCCGGATCTCTGAGATGGTATGAAAATATTTATACAAGTTATACCTTAAATGCTCAAAATATTCTTACAACCAAAGATACTGCATGGTTTACAGCAGAAGATTTTAAGAATATGAAGAATGGACTACAGCATACTATTCCTATTTCTTCGGATATCAAAGTATTAAAGTATTTCAACTGGCATAATGGAG
>JAVBQU010000010.1:0-3647 GCA_031548675.1 Bacteroidales bacterium | reverse complement strand
AAAAAGCCTTACAGATAGAGTTTACCGGTTCGTCGTGATGGTGTTTATCATCAGTCCCTTGATTAACATGTATGCTTTTGTTCGATTCGTGGCAGTGAGAGGCTGCAAAGCACGGTACTTCTGCATGATGGTGGTGAGGAACCAAGCCATGAGCAAACAAAGTTATGCTTGCAAGCAAAAGTATTATTATGGTAAGTTTCTTCTTCACTGAGAATCTGATTGTAGTGCAAAGATACAAAAGAATAAGAGAATAACGGATAAAAACTAAGATTATTGAAAAACAAAAATACAATACCTAGTAAAGACACTTGAAAGTGCAAGAAAGTCTGGGTTTTCACTAAATGAGATTATGAGCAATTTAGGAAGGATTAAATTATTAAAAGCCTATAAAAAAGCCACTCTATAAAGAGTGGCTTTTTTAGAAATGTATCTGCTTATTATTTGGTAGCGTTCTCTAAACGTTTCATAATGGAGAAGATAAATGCTGCTGAGAGTAAACAGCAGGCAATAAGTACACCCCAGAAAGCATAGAGTGATAACTTATCCCAGAATGAACCCATTACACCTACTAGAAGATTTCCTGCAGCTGTAGCAGCTAACCATCCTCCTTGCATCATCCCTTTATATTGAGGAGGAGCCACTTTTGCTACAAATGATAAACCCATCGGGCTCAAGAATAATTCTGCCATTGTTAATACCAAATAAGTACCAATTAGCCAATTAGGAGAAACTAGTGTATTAGAAATACCACCTTCAATATCAGCAGGAGCAGGTAAGCCCAGAGAGCCGATTAATAGAACAATGAATCCGATGGCAGCAATAATCATACCAAAGCCTATTTTTCGAGGAGCAGAAGGTTCTTTACCTTTATTAGCTAAATAGGTAAACAATGCTACAGAAATAGGTGTAAGTAATACAATGAATAACGGATTGAATTGTTGGAAAATTTGAGGCGTTATTTTAATTAATCCTGTCATATTTTGAACATTAGAAAAATAGTATGCAACCATGCCTACAATACCCAATGCTGTGATTATTAATCCTTGCATAGGTTTTTTTACTCCCCCAAACAAGCCCATAGTTGCCAAGTAAATACCATAAATAACAATAATAAATGGAATTAACGATAGTAGGGCAAAAGCCATATTATGTACAGGCGAAATATCGCTTGCGGTATAATCACGGGCAAAGAAAGTCATACATAATCCATTTTGATGGAAAGACATCCAGAAGAATATTACAACAACAAAAACCAAACACAATGCGATAATTCGTTCGCGGACTTGGTGCTTTGATAAGATTACCACATCTTTATCCATAACGCCTGATTTAGCAGCTTCTTGCAATTGTTGTTTGTGTGTTTTATCAACAGATTTCCATGTACGTTTGAATCCTAAGAATACCAATAATGAAATAATTAAACTGATACATGCAACTCCAAAAGCAAGGTTATATGATTTACTTAAAGATTTATCTACATAATTTTTAGCAAAGTTTTTAGCAAAAAAATCAGGATTCTGAGGATCTCCAAATAATGCAGGATTAGTTACATTTGCTGCATTTATTTTTGCTTTTATTGCAGATTTAGCGGCTGCATCTTCGGCTTTCAGGCTGCCTAAAATCTGATATTCCTTTTGAGAGATAGTTAATGCGGGATCTGTAATTTTGCCGGAAGCAGTTAATTGGCTAAGTCCTGCAGCTTTTAGATTAAATAAGCATTTAGCTTCATCTTCTTGAAAAATAACACCTTGTTTTTTCTTAGCTTCTTTAATAAGGTCTGTTTTTTCTTTATCAGTAGCAGGATGTTTATCTTTTAATGCATTAACAATGAATGTTTCTTTCTCTGAAGGATTTAATACACGGTCATTTAAAGCAACAAAGTTCTTAGGAATAGAAGCATCATATGTAAAATTTTCCTTTTGTAAAAAAGCATTATTAATATTGTTGGCTACACTAGGTGCAAAGAATGCACCAATATTAATAAACATGTAGAAAATAGAAAAAGCAATATCACGTTTGCCTTTATACTGGTCTGCTTCATATAGATTTCCTACCAATGCTTGAAGATTTCCTTTAAAAAATCCTGTACCCAAAGAGATAAGAGCCAAAGCTCCAAACATCATTACTTTGCCTGTAAGGTTAGCTTCACTCGGAACGGCTAATAAAACATAACCAAAAAACATTACAAAAACGCCTAATAGAATCGTTTTACCATAACCCAGCACTTTGTCAGCCATAATACCGCCAAATAATGGGAGAAAATAAACTAATGCAAGGAAAGTTCCGTAAATCAAGCTGGTTGCTGATGATGACAATCCGAATTTTGCTTGCATATATAATGTTAGAATCGCTAACATCGTATAATAACCAAAACGTTCTCCCATATTGGTTAAAGCAAGTACTAATAATCCTTTAGGGTGATTTTTAAACATATAATTTTGTATTAGTTGATAAATAGTTAAATTTTTGTGGTTTTGAGCAAAGATAAAAGAATATTTGCTATCTGCCAAATAAAACACTTTTGATAAAATTTAAATATTTGTTTGCTAGAACATTATTGTAATATACAAAGAAAGCGAAAATGCAATATTTTCGCTTTCTACAATTTCTTAAAAATGCTATAGCATTTTTAAGAAATTAACTTCTTTCTCGGTTAAGAAACGCCAATGTCCTCTTGGAAGTTCTTTTTTGGTAAGTCCGGCAAACATTGTGCGGTCTAATTTTTTAACGCTGTAGCCCAAGCTTTCGAACAGGCGGCGTACAATACGGTTTTGTCCGCTGTGGATCTCTACGCCGACTTCTTTTTTATTACTTTCATCAGCAAATGCAACATCGTCAAAAGCTACGGTACAGTCTTCCAAAGTAATTCCTTCCAGTAAACGATTTATATCTGTTCGAGTTAGGTTTTTATCTAATTCTACATGATAAATTTTTCTGGCTCCGTGCGAAGGATGGGTTAATTTTTTTGCCATTTCGCCATCGTTGGTAAAAAGGAGCAAACCCGTAGTATTTCTATCCAAGCGACCCACAGGGTATATTCTTTCCCGGCAGGCATCGCGTATAAGCATCATTACCGTGTTACGGTCTTGCGGATCATCTAAAGTAGTGATAAACCCTTTGGGCTTATTGAGCAACAGGTATTTTTTCTTTTCATTTACCAAAGTTTCTCCGCCATAAGATACTACATCAGTTTCTTTAACGCGGCTTCCCAATTCGGTAACCACTTGTCCGTTTACCGAAACAGCACCCGCTTCTATTAACTTATCAGCTTCCCGGCGTGAGCATATTCCTGAATTAGAAATGTATTTATTGAGGCGAACTCCGTCAGAATCTTTAGAACTCCTTCTTTTTGATGTAGTTTTGATGTCGAAATTAAATTCACTCTCTGATTCTTTATGCACTTTTGAACGTGAAGTTTTATAAGAACCATCATCGTTTCTGCGTTTCGGTTTATATTCGTCCGAATCGTTATAAGTTCTTCTTTTAGGGCGTTCGTCCGTATGTTGTTTGGAATAAGAAGATTTATATTCGTCGTTGTTACTTCTTCGTCTGGGTTTGTTTTCGTCCGAATCGTTATAGGTTCTTCTTTTAGGGCGTTCGTCGGTATTTTGTTTAGAATATGAAGATTTATATTCGTCGTTGTTACT
>JAVBQU010000235.1:0-11700 GCA_031548675.1 Bacteroidales bacterium | reverse complement strand
CTGAACTTTCAAAGAAAAAAGAAATAAAAGTACAATAATCAGTATGTTGTTTGAGCAAAAAGTAGCAGAAATTGTCGAAAGCCAAATACGACCACAACTTCGTTCACATGGCGGCGACATCAGCATAAAAAAAGTAGAAGACGGCAATGTTTGGATACTCTATCATGGGGCTTGCAAAGGCTGTCCCTCAGCTAAATTTACTACCGAAGAAGTAGTAGATAAAATATTGAGAGATGCATTAGGCAGCGAATTGAAAGAAGTATATTTGGTTACCGAAACCAGCGAAGAATTGCTCAACTTTGCTAAAACAATATTGAATAAAGAGAAATAGAAGCGGTTTATCCTAAAAGACCTCACAGGTTTTCGAAACCTGTGAGGTCTAAAGCTTTAAGATTTTAACATAAAACGAAAAAGTTGATTCTATCTTAAAAGATGAAACAAGAGGTATTGGAATGCGGAATGGTTTATCATATTTACAATAGAGGAAATAATAAAGAAGATATTTTTATAGAAGAAAAAAATTATGGATTTTTTCTTTCATTGATGAAGAAATATTTATTACCCATTGCAGATATTTACGCCTATTGTTTAATGAAAAATCATTTTCATTTATTGGCTAGAATTAAAGACACACAAGATATTGATAATAAATATAAAGAAAAGCCATATTTAGCATTTTCGCATTTATTCAATGCTTATACAAAAAGTATAAATAAAGAATATAACAGAACCGGAAGTTTATTCCAAGATAGGATGAAACGGAAGAAGATTCAAAATGAAGAATATCTAATCAAAACTATAGCTTATATTCATTTGAATCCTATTAAACATGAATTTAGTGAAAGTTTAGATTATCCACATTCATCATATAATTCAATTTTATCAGATAAACCAACAAGTTTAAAAAGAGCTTTTGTCTTAGGTAAATTTGATGATAGAAATAATTTTGAGTATTGGCATAGTAAGAAAATGCTAGAACAATTGGTATTACAAAGCATAGTCGAAGATGATTTTTAATAATAAATAATTAAAATAAAAGACCTCACAGGTTTTTGAAACCTGTGAGGTCTTGAAAACAAAAATGTAATTGCATGGAATCTCAAATAAAAATTTGTCAAAGTTGCGGAATGCCACTCGACAAAGACCCTAATTATGGAGGAACAAATGCCGATAAAAGCATAAGCGATACATATTGTAGTTTTTGTTATCAAGATGGACAATTTTTAGATGAAGGAATCAGTCTTCAGGAGAAAATAGAAAAAAATGTTCAAATTGCTGTATCAAAATTGAATATTCCTGAAAATAAAGCTCGCGAAATGGCAGAAAGTTTATTGCCAAAACTTGACAGATGGAAAGCCTAAGTCAAGGAGTCAAAAAAAAGGCACATTAATTGTATAAAAATCAAGACCTCACAGGTTTTTAAAACCTGTGAGGTATGAAAAAAAGACTCAAATTCAAAACCTTATATAACAAAATTGATTAAAAATCAATGAACTGGAAAGAACAATATAAAGACAAAATTACTACAGCCGACAATGCTATAAAAGTCATTAAAAACGGTGATTATGTAGTGTTTGCTCATGCTGCCGGAATTCCGCAGGAAATACCTCAAGCTTTGATGCGGCATAAAGAAGATTACAGCAATGTCTATATTTACCACATGGTATCTATCGGACCCGGAGAATATTTAGACAAAAACGTTGCCCAACATTTTCGCCATATTACCAATTTTGTGGGTGGAAATGCCCGTCAGGTAATTGCCGACAATGCTGCCGATTTCTTCCCTTGCTTTTTTAAAGATGTTCCTGCTGCTTTGGGAGAAGTTTTTCCTGTAAATGTAGCTGTAATACAAGTTTCTGAGCCCGACGAAGAAGGCTATTGCAGTTTTGGTTTATCTTGCGATTATACTAAACCGGCAGCGGAAAAAGCTTCGATAGTGATTGCAGAAGTAAATGAAAAAATGCCTTACATTGGAGGAAATAATAAAATACATTTGTCTAAAATAGACCACATTATTCCTTGTTCCAATACATTACCAGAAATTCCGCTTCCTAAAATTACTGATGTGGAAAAAGAAATAGGAAAAAACTGTGCCTCCTTGGTTGAAGACGGTTCTACCTTGCAGTTAGGCATAGGTGCTATTCCCGATGCGGTTTTACTTTTCCTGAAAGAGAAAAAAGACTTGGGTGTTCATACCGAAATGTTTTCGGATGGAGCTATCGAATTGATAGAAGCTGGTGTAATCAACTGCTCAAAAAAGACTTTACACCAAGGTAAATTGGTTTCTACGTTTTTGATGGGAAGCAAAAAACTCTATGATTTTGTTGACCGTAACCCGATGGTAGAATTACACTCGGTAGATTATGTAAACGACCCTTATACCATTGCTAAGAACGACAACTTGGTATCTATCAATTCATGTATTGAAGTGGATTTGATGGGACAGGTTGCTTCTGAAACTATTGGGTTGAAACAATTCAGCGGAACAGGCGGACAAGTGGATTATGTACGCGGTGCAGCCATGTCTAAAGGAGGAAAATCTATTATGGCAATGCCTTCTACTGCTTCAAAAGGAACTGCTTCTCGCATTGTTCCCTTTTTGGCACAAGGAGCCGCCGTTACCACTTCGAGATGCGATGTAGATTATGTAGTTACCGAATATGGTATTGCAAAACTGAAAGGCAAGACTTTACGCCAAAGGGCAGAAAGCCTTATCCGCATTGCTCATCCTGATTTTAGAGAATCATTACAAGAAGAATTTAACAAACGATTTAATTGATATGCAACTATTCAAACTGAAAACAAGAGTAAGCAAATTTGATAAGTTTGCCGACTTTGCCAAAGAATTTAATTTATCGGAAAAAGATCTGGTACTTACACAAGGTTTTTTATATGAGCCTTTTATGAAACCCTTAAACTTGGCTTGCCATTTTGTAATGCAAGAGAAATATGGGTTAGGCGAACCTTCTGACGATATGATGAACCAAATATTGAAAGATGTTGAAAAGGTAAATTATGAAAGAGTTATTGCCGTTGGCGGTGGTACAGTTATCGACATAGCTAAGCTTTTTGTGCTTAAAGGTGTGAAAGACGTTACTGAAGCATTTGAAAGAAAAATACCCATTATCAAAGAAAAAGAACTGGTTATTATTCCTACAACCTGCGGAACAGGAAGCGAAGTAACTAACTTGTCTATCGCTGAACTGAAATCGAAACATACCAAAATGGGATTGGCAGATGAAGCTCTCTTGGCTGATGATGCAGTACTTATTCCTGAATTACTAAAAGGTTTACCTTTCAAATTCTATGTCTTCAGTGCTATTGATGCATTAATTCATGCAACAGAATCGTATGTTGCACCTAAATCAAATCCTTATACACAAATATTCTGCAAAGAAGCCATCCGTATTATTTTGGATGTATTTACCCAAATAGTAGAAAAAGGACCTGATTATCGTTTAGAAAAATTAGAGGAAGTATTGATGGCTAGCAACTATGCCGGCATCGCATTCGGCAATACAGGAGTAGGAGCCGTTCATGCACTTTCTTATCCTTTGGGTGGAAATTATCATGTCCCTCACGGTGAAGCCAACTACCAATTCTTTACCGAAGTTTTCAAACTTTATCACAAAAAGAATCCCAATGGTATTATTAAAGAAGTGAATGCTTTATTGGCAGAAATTTTGAAGACTGACGAAAGCAAAGTATATAATGAATTGGATAAATTACTTGGTAATTTAATTTCGAAAAACCAATTACATACCTATGGCATGAAACCTGAAGAAGTAGAAGGTTTTACCCAAAATGTACTACAAACACAACAACGTTTGTTAGGCAACAATTACGTAGAACTTAGTCCAGAAGAAATTAAAGGCATATTTGCAAATCTATATTAACATTGAAATAATAAACAGAAACCAATATTAAAAACATAAAATACAGAGATAAAAGATCATGGAAGAAATCGATAAAATGGTAGAAAAAGCCCGCAAGGCTCAAAAGATTTATGAAAACCACTTCGACCAAGAAGATGTTGACACAGTGATAAGGCTGGCTGCCCGTGCCATTTATGATAATGCCGAAGAATTGGCAAAATTAGCTGTTGAAGAAACAGAAATGGGTGTTTACGAAGATAAAGTAATGAAAAACCGGAATAAGTCTAAAGGCGTTTGGTATAACCTGAAAGGCGAAAAATCGATGGGTATTTTAAGCATCGATGAAAAAACCGGATTGATTAAGATTGCTAAACCTATTGGTGTTGTTGCCGGTATTACCCCGATGACCAACCCTATAGTTACTCCGATGTCGAAAATCATTTTTGCTCTCAAAACCCGTAATGCTATTATCATTGCACCCCATCCAAGAGCTAAAAAATGTTCGGCTTTGGCAGTGAAAAAAATATTGGAAGCCATTGCACCTATGGAAGTTCCCGAAGGAATGGTACAAGTGATTGAAGAACCTACTTTGGATAAAACTCAAGCCTTAATGTCTGCTTGTGATGTAGTAGTTGCTACCGGCGGTATGCCCATGGTAAAAGCAGCTTACTCATCAGGAAAACCTTCGTTTGGTGTGGGAGCCGGAAATGTACAGGTTATCTTAGACCGTAATATCGAATACGATTTGGCTGCAAGCAAAATCGTTACCGGACGTGCTTTTGATAACGGAATTATCTGCTCAGGCGAACAAAGTTTTATTTATCCTCAAGAACACAGAGAAGAAATTTTACAAGCTTTCCGTAATCATGGAGCTTATATAGCTACTGATGAGGAACATGATAAAGTTATCAACGCTATATTTGAAGACGGACATACAGCTAAGGACATCGTTGGACAATCTGTTCAAACCGTAGCTAAAAAAGCCGGAATTTCTGTTCCCGAAGGAACCAAAGTAATTGTAGTTGAAGCTCGCGGAATGGGTAAAGAAGATGCTATTTGCAAAGAAAAGATGTGTCCTGTGTTAGCGGCTTTACCTTATCAATATTTTGATCAAGCTATCGACATAGCCCGTACCAACTTGGCAATGGAAGGCAACGGACATAGTGCCGGAATCCATTCCAACAACCAAGCCAATATTATTAAAGCCGGAACCGATTTATCTGTTGCCCGTTTGATTGTAAACGCTATTTGTGCTACTACTGCCGGCGGTTCTATCCAAAACGGCTTGCCTGTTACCAACACTTTAGGTTGCGGTACTTGGGGAAACAACTCTATTTCGGAAAACTTTACTTATAAACACTTATTGAATATTACTCGTATTGCTCCGCTTTCTGCCCGCATACGGATACCTAGCGACGAAGAAATCTGGAAATATTAATAAGGAACATTAAAGATAGAATTCAGGTAAACAAATGTTAGATACCTCCTACTGAGACCTTACAGTTTTTCAAAAGCTATAAGGTCTCAGTAACATACGGAACTTTCTAATAAAGAAATTTGAAAATATTGCATACAAATAAAGTTAGAGATTGCATAACATAAAACCTTATGGAACAACATAAAATCAAAATCTGTTTAGGTAGTTCATGTTTTTCACGTGGAAACAAAACCAATTTAGAAGTTATTCAAAAATATCTAACTGATAATCAATTAGACGCGGATGTGCATTTTTCTGGACATTTATGCGAAGAAAAATGCAGCAAAGGACCTATGATAACTATAAACGGACATGTTTACGAAGAAGTAAACATGTCCCGTTTGTATAAAATATTACAAGAAGAATTGCCATGCTAAGACCCATTTATACCGAACCGGAAAGCTGTCAGGACTGCTACAAGTGTATTCGCGAATGCCCTGTAAAAGCTATTCGTATCGAAAGCAACAAGGCATACATTATTGAAGACCGTTGTGTGTATTGCGGACATTGTACACAGGTTTGTCCTACCGGAGCAAAAAAAATCCGCGATGGCTTAACCCGTACCCAATTGACACTTAGCAAACATCCGAAAGTATATCTGTCATTGGCTCCTTCATACATAAGTGAATTTGATAATGTACCTGCTTCAAACTTAATTGCTGCTCTTAAACATTTAGGTTTTATAGGTGTTTCCGAAACAGCTTTAGGCGCTGAAGTTGTTTCAGCCCGTACCGAAGATTTTCTGAATACGGAAGAAAAAGGTATATACATTTCTTCTGCCTGTCCTGTTGTAGTTGATTATGTCCGCAAATATTCTGCCGAATATGTACCTAACATCACTCCTATTATTTCGCCTATGCTGGCACATGCCAAAATGTTGAAAGACCTCTACGGTAGTGATATTAAGATTATTTTTGCAGGTCCTTGCATCGCGAAAAAAATGGAAGCAGACAATTTCAGTGATTTGATTGATGTTGCTATTACATTTAAAGATTTAAAAGTCTGGTTCGAGAAAGAGGGAATAGACTTGCAGGACGAAATATGGGCAAGAAAAGAAGAAAAATTTATTCCTTACAGCTCAAAATTAGGAGCTTTGTATCCCATTGTAGGCTGTATGATAGACGGTTTGCACAAACCGGAAAAACCTGTACTGAATATGGCTTTTTCGGATTTACTAACTATCAAAGAGGTTCTGAAAAACTTAAAACCGGATTCTTACAACCAAACTATTTTTCTTGAGCTGCTTGCCTGTAAAGGCGGTTGTGTAAACGGTCCAGCCAAACTTAATTCGACTTCCCCAGCTATTAAACGCTACGAAGTTATTAACCAGTCGGACATGGGCGACCCGAAAGAAGACTTTAAACACTTGGACTTGGGAATTGCTTTCAGCAAAGATATTCAAACCAAACGCAAAGAATACTCTGAAGACGAAATCAAACAAGCTCTATCTACCGTAGGGAAAATGAGCGTTCAGGACGAACTAAATTGCAGCTGCTGCGGTTACGATTCTTGCCGCGATTTTGCTGTTGCCTTACTCGAAGGTCGTGCTGAAGACAATATGTGTGCATCCTACATGCGTAAAGTAGCCCATGATAAAGCAACCGTATTATTACACAAAATTCCAGCAGGAGTATTACTGGTTAATTCCGATTTAAAGATTGTGGACATGAACCAGTATTGTGCAACTTTGTTGGGACAAGAGGTAATGGATATTTACGAAGTCTGCCCCGGATTAAATGGAGCTGCTTTAAAAAATATCAGTTCTTTCGAAACTTTATTCAAAACGGTACTCACAACAGGAAAAGAAATCAAAGAACGTCAAATAAAAAACAATGAAAAAACTTGGATATTGTCAATTTACAACATCCAACCCTACCGTTTGGTATTTGGTTTGTTGCAAGATTTACAAGACCCAAGCGTGAAAAAGGAATGGATTATTGAAAAAACAAAAGAAGTAATCCGCAACCATATGCAGACCGTACAACAAGTTGCCGGCTTATTAGGCGAAAACGCTGCTTTTACTGATGCAACTTTGCGTTCGGTAATAGATGCTTATGGAAAAGATGATAAGGAGCAGATATTATAAAGAAATAGATCTTACAGGTTTTTTTAAACCTATGAGGTCTTGAAAACAAAGGATTTTGCTTTGAAACCGAACGAAAATTTTATAGAAGTAGATTTTGCCCAGCACAACAAAACCGGACATGCGGTGTGCGGTGATTGCTTTATGTCTAAAAAGCTAAAGGATGACGGACGCATTATCAGCGTAATTTCCGACGGCTTAGGCAGCGGCATCAAAGCCAGCGTGCTTTCGACCATGACAGCTTCTATGGCTATTAACTTTTCGTCGATGAATGAAGACATTGTAGAAGCATCAAAATCCATCATCAAAACATTACCTGAAGACAAAATCCGTAAAGTGAGTTATTCTACTTTCAGCCTTTGCGATATCGATTACTTCGGCAATGTACGGGTGGTAGAATACGAAGCCCCCTCCTATTACCTTTACCGCAACGGTTCTTTTGTTGATATTCCCAAACAAAAAATTCCCGTTGATAGGGAAGATTTGAGCAATACTTTTTTATGGATTTCAGAATTTACTTTAGAAAAAGAAGATAGAATTATATTTGTAAGCGATGGCGTAACCCAATCGGGCATGGGAAGCATGGGAATGCCTTTTGGCTGGGAAAGCAAAGCCAAAGATTTTATCAGCCATGTTGTGAACGAAACAGCGGATATTTCGGCAGCTGAACTGGCTCGAAAATTAGTTTTGCAAGCCAAAAAGAACGATGGTTTCGTTGCCAAAGACGACACCACCTGTTGTGTCATTTACATGCGAAAGCCCCGTAACCTACTCATTTGCACAGGTCCTCCGTATGACGAAAAAAACGATACATATCTGAGCAGAGAGGTTCAACAGTTTCAAGGTAAAAAAATTCTTTGCGGAGGAACTACAGCTCAAATCATATCAAGGGAATGGGGTACTCCTATGGAAATTGACATGAAAGTTTTGGATAAGGAGCTTCCTCCCATTTCTAAAATGCAGGGGGTGGACTTGATTACTGAAGGAATATTGACCTTAAGTAAAGTTGAACAGCTTCTAAACGATGGCGGTCATGATTGGGAAAAGCAAAAAGGACCTGCCGAATTAATGATTAAATATTTACTGAACAGCGATAAAATAACTTTTTTGGTGGGGACTAAAATCAATGTGGCTCATCAAGACCCTGCTCTACCGGTTGAATTAGAAATACGAAGAAATGTAATAAAACGAATAAAACTTCTTTTAGAAACCAAATATCTGAAAGAAGTAGAAATAATTTATATATAACCGAATTAAACAGCTAAATTATAGCGGTTATGGAAAAAATAAAACTAAAAATCTGTATGGGGACCATGTGCTACATTATGGGTGGCGCAGAATTAAAGGACTTTGTAGAAAATCTTTCTCAAGAGATTTTACAATATCTGGAAATCAGTTTTTCCCCTTGTTTGGGATTTTGCAACGAAAAACAAACACCTCCATTTATTGAATTAAACGGAAGAGTAGTTGCCGGAGTTAGTAAATTTAACCTGAGACAGATTTTAAAAGAGGAGATCAATAATGTTATATGACAATTACGCAATGCTCACTAAACGTGAGTTATTGGTTAGACTTGTAAAGTTATTAAAAGAAGATAATTTTGCAAAAGGGGTGGCTCATGTCCCCATTGAAATGCGTCCGAGAAATAAAAAATCGGTAAGCTGCTGTCTGCACAAAGACCGCTACATTCTCAAACATAAAATTATAACCATTTTAGGGTTTGATGTGGTCGATGAAGAAATCTATACCATAGATTTAAGAGAATTTGCACAGCGTTCGTTGAACAACAAAAATGTAAAGAAAACCATTCTTTCGGTAGCTCATGAAGCATGCAGCGCTTGTATGCAATCGCAGTACTTGGTTACCAATATGTGCCGTGGTTGCGAAGGCCGTCCGTGTATGATGAATTGCCCAAAAGCTGCAATTTCTTTTAAAGGAGGAAAAGCCAGCATATCGCAAGAAGACTGCGTTAGCTGCGGATTGTGTCAAAAAGTATGCCCCTACCGTGCCATCATTTATACACCCGTTCCGTGCGAAGAATCTTGTCCCGTAAAAGCCATTACCAAAAAGGAAGACGGAACAGAACATATTGATGAAAGCAAATGTATTTATTGCGGAAAATGTATGCAGGCTTGTCCGTATGGAGCCATTATGGAACGCTGTAAGATTGTTGATATTTATAAGAATCTATCCAATCCCAACAAAAAAACAGTGGCAATTCCTGCTCCGGCAATTTACGGACAGTTCGATGCCAAACCCGGGCAAATTTTGGCTGCGATTAAAGCTATCGGTTTCGATGAAGTAATAGAGGTTGCTTTGGGAGCAGAAGACACTTCTGCCAATGAAGCCAAAGAATTTAAAGAACGTATGCACGAAGGTCAGCCTTTTATGACTACCTCTTGCTGTCCGGCTTATACCGGCTGGGTTGATAAACATGCTCAGGAATTAAAACCCTTTGTTTCAGAAACCTTAAGCCCCATGGCTTATGCTGCCATAAGAGCCAAAAAATTATATCCCGATGCCGAAGTGGTATTTATAGGACCTTGCTTAGCCAAACGTTACGAATCAGATTCAGTCGCCGAGGTCGATTTGGCGATGAGTTTCGAAGAATTAGGTGCATTTTTGGCAGCTTATGACATTGATGTAGCCAGTTGCGAAGAGCTTCCCCTCAATGCCGAAGTAACTAAATTTGCACGGGGTTATGCCCGTGCCGGAGGAGTCCGTGATGCAATTGTAAACGCTGTTGGCGAAGGTTATGCAACACTTTCGGTTGAAGGGCTTGACAAACCAAACCAACGCTTACTAAAAGGCATGGTTAAAAAACCCGATGCCCAATTTGTGGAAGTAATGGCTTGCGAGGGCGGATGTATTAACGGACCTTGCTCATTAGCTCCTTTCAATTTAGCAAAACGCCAGATAAAGAAAGCATTGGATTAAATCCATTTAACCCTCACAGGTTTTAGGAACCTGTGAGGGTTATAATAATCAGAAACTTGATTGTATTTTGATATAAAAGATAGAACCATTATGGCAAGACCAACAACCAAAGAACAGTTATTGCAAAGCAGTGAGGCTAATTTCCATAAATTGTTTACAATCATTAATTCGGCAACCAAAGAGGAACTAGAAAAACCATTTTCTTTTGAAGACAGAGACCGGAATATCCGCGATGTTTTGGTACATCTCTATGAATGGCATCAGCTACTATTACAATGGGTCAATTCCAATCAGGCAGGAACTCAAGCTAGTTTTTTACCCGAACCTTATAATTGGAAAACATATCCACAAATGAATATTGAATTTTGGAAAAAACACCAAAACACTTCATTGGAACAAGCTGTAGAGCTTTTAAAGAAAAGTCATGCGGAAACGAAAAATTTGATTAATTCATTTTCAAGTGAAGAATTATTTACAAAAAAACACTTTTCTTGGACAGGAACTACAAGTTTAGGGAGTTATTGTGTTTCTGCCACATCAAGCCATTACGATTGGGCTATAAAGAAAATAAAAAAACATCTGAAGTAAAAAACACATTTTTTCTGTTATGACTTAGTTAAGGGATAACAAAAAATGGTTCCATTGTATTTTAATAACGAAGCTGTTTAATCCCTTTTGTGTATCAAAAACTATCCAACCCATAAAGACCTCACGAGTTATTTGTTAAATCTTTTATTTACTACGTTTTCACTTGTTTTTTAGTATCTTTGCATAGCTTGCAGGCTCTCTCTAAAGAAAATGTAAGCTGCTATTTATTAGTATGTTATCCGTATTTATAGATACTATAACTTATTCCATAAATACCATAAATATCATGCAACCCAAAAAATAAATACCTGTTAGAAAATCTAACAGGTATTATAACATAAATATAATAAAAACAAAAATATGGATTTTTCACTTACAAAAGAACAAACTCTTTTTCTGCAAATGATAAAAGAGTTTACCGAAAAAGAGGTAAAACCTTTAGCGGCAGAAATTGATGAGGAAGAACGTTTTCCCATCGAAACTGTAGAAAAAATGGCTAAACTCGGCATTATGGGAATCCCTTTTCCGGTAGAATATGGAGGTGCTGGAGGCGACAATCTCTTATATTCTATGGCTGTAGAAGAACTCTCAAAAGCCTGTGCCACAACAGGCGTTATCGTTTCGGCACACACCTCGCTTTGTGCCGCTCCCATTTTCGAACATGGGACCGCAGAACAAAAACAAAAATATCTCCCGAAATTATGCTCAGGAGAATGGATTGGTGCTTTCGGACTTACCGA
>JAVBQU010000055.1:0-5758 GCA_031548675.1 Bacteroidales bacterium | reverse complement strand
GTTTCTATTTTAGCACCTCCGGGTGCAGCAATACTAACCCAAGTTCCATACTGAGAAAAACCGGCAAGTGATTATCGCTATTTGCAGCTGCCACAGAAATTACGCCCAGATAGGCTGCCGGATACGACTGTCTGTTTGTTCCATTATTCCCTGCAGCGGCAACCAGAACTATACCCGCGTCGTAGCAAGACTGAAATAATTCCCTTGATAAAGAATCTGCCGTAGAACCTCCGTAAGACATGCTGATTACCTTTGCTCCATTATTTTTTGCATACATAACCCCTTCCCTGCTATAGGCAACCGTACTCCCGTCTTTAGATGTAGAGATTCCCATTATGGTAACACCACCGCCCAAAGAAGCTATCCCTGTCCGGTTATTGGTTATAGCCCCAATCATACCCGCGCAATGTGTTCCGTGCGACCATTTGTAAGCATTGCATGTATTAGGATTCGTACACATTTCATCTTGGTTTACAGAAACCGGAGGAGCCGAATTGCCTACAACAGCCGTGCCGTTAGTAACATTGGCTTGTAATTGAGATGGAATCTGCAAATCGGGATGTTCACCCCATACAGCATTATCTACCACAGCTACTTTAATACCGGCACTGCCTTTGGCAATATCCCATGCTTGTTTGGCATTTATCACATCCAAATACCATTGCAGATTATCCGTTTCTGTATAAAATGGATCATTCGGAGTTCCGAATATGGTAAAAACAGGTTCTTTTTGTATGTATTTAAAAAGCCCTAAACGGGATAAATGCTGTATGAGGCTATCTACTTTGGCAATACTATCATAATAAATATAAATCACTCCCGAAAAATTCTCTTTATCCCACGATGAAAATGGAGATGTTATTTTAGTAATTCCATAAGCGGTTTTTATTTGCTGTAAAAAAGGCATTTCAGAAATAGAAACAGTATTATCTTGTTTTACAGTGTAATTGGGGGTAGATTTCTTATCTTTAAATTTAATGTAAATTACACCGTCCTGATAATCGGCAGAAATTGTTTGTGCTGAAATAATATTTCCTAAACATAAAAGAAATATTGATATAAATAAATGTTTCATAAAAGCTCCCATAATAGTATTAAACCATAAATTTGAAAAGATGGGCAAAGGTAATTTATATAATAGTCTTTTACAATTATATCTTCAATTTTGCAGGCTTCCATAGCCCGTTTCCTTTGTTACAGGATAAAACATTACTCGATATAGAATGTTCAGTATAAAAGTCTTATAAAAACCAAATCATGTATTAAGGTTTATAGTAGAAATCTTAATAATTAGATATTATATAGAATAAATAACAGATAAATATTTATGCTGCCTGTCAATGTTTATCAAAGTTTCAAAAGAGGTTGTCCAAATTTGCAAAAATACAAGTTGATGTGCATCAGAAAGATGGAGCAGCTTATTAATTTTTGAATTCTATTCTTAGTCTATGAATATGTGGATAAGTATAATTTTCAGATTACAAATAGCATTTAATAGTATCAATAGCAATCACTTAAACACAGTCCATTTATTCATAAACATTATCCGGAATGTGAAGAAATAAATTTGGCTTTGTTTGTAAGAACCTCTATTTTTGTAAAATAAATTTGTATTTGATTTCGTTTATACACTTCATACATTTTTTATGTTTAAAAAAATTGCCGTTATTCTATTAATTTGCTTCTCGTTTTTCTGTGTCCGTGCACAGGATAAGGATGTTTTGGCAATTTATGAAGATTCGTTGAGCATCTTAATGTATGGTGTTGCCAATGCAAAAACCGATAACGAAAAGCTAAACTACAACGAAAAACTTTGTACCTTACTTGAAGAAGCCTTAGTTCAGCCCAAATCATATACTTATCCTTTCGATTCACTCAAATATATGGTTCGTTTAGTTTCGCCTGATAATAGTTTCCGTATTTTTACATGGTACATCCGCCTAAGGACTGGCGAATGCGAACATTTCGGGTTTATTCAGGTTTTTAATGAAGAAAAACGGAAATATAGTGTTATTCCGTTAATTGATAAAACAAAAGATTTACAAAATCTGGAATCTACGGTTTATGACAATGAACATTGGTTTGGAGCATTGTATTACAAAATTATTGTAAATAAAGACGGTACTAAAAACAGTTACACTTTGCTGGGATGGAACGGGTCTGACAAGTATATTTCCAGAAAAATTATCGAGCCTATTGTTTTTGACGAACACCGCCCGAAAGCATACTTTGGAGGTAATGTTTTTTTAAAAATGAGGAAAAATAAACGCTTTATTCTGCAATACAACCCCAATGCAGTTACCACGTTGCAATACGAAGAACAAGCATATCCGATGAATAAACAAAATCTCAGCCCTGCCGATAGAAGTAAAAGCAAAAATTCTAAAACCAAATCGCAGAATGAAGTTAAAATGAAAAAGGATAAGCTTATTGTTTTTGATTATTTAGTTCCAGAAGTACCGATTTTTGAAGGAATGTATCAGCATTATGTTCCTTCGGGACAAATAGACGGATTTATTTATGAAAACGGCAGGTGGCGTTTGATACAAAACATAGATGCCCGCAATCCTAAGAAAAATAAATATCACGACGAGTACGTGCCTTTGCCGCCCAAAAATAAACAACTCTATACGCCCAAAGACCATAAAAAAGCAGCTGACTCTACTGCTCATTAGCATATTTATACCCTTAAAGTGAATCCGGTTAAGATAAAACTGAATTATCGCATTTTTGCAATTTGTTTGGTAGTTTCTGCCATCTCATGGATATTTCTGAACTTACCCAAAGAATATACGCTTGAAATCAGAATACCGGTTGTATATTCCGGATTTTTCGAAAATAAAATCCGTTTACAATCCGTTCCCAACAGCATACGGGTAAAACTGAAAGGAAAAGGATTTGATTTTGTCTTCTTTAAATTAAGCAGCCAGAAGCCTAGGCTGGTTATAAATTATGCAGATTTACATACTTGGAACCATAATACACTTTCATGCGAAATATCTATGCAGGAATGGGTTAATGAACTATCGCTGCGTCATTTGCAACCGGAAATAATGAACCAGAAAACGATTATCCTGCAAGGAGAACCCCTGCAAAGCAAAACCGTTCCCATCCAACTTAATGCAAAATTTAATTTTGAAGCCCAATATCAACAGCACGGCAAATATACTTTATCGCCCTCCTATGTTGAAGTGTGGGGTACAGCAAAGGAATTAGCCGGAATTCAATATGTAGAAACGGTAAATCAAACTTTGCAGCATATTTCAAAAACACAGCAATATGCTTTTAAACTTATTCCTCCCATTGCCAATCAGCAATGTATCATACAGCACACAACTTTACTTACCCTGCCGGTAAGCCAGTTTACAGAATCATCCATAGATATTCCTATTTCCGGAAATAATACGGATGAAAAGAAAATTAAATATTTTCCCGATAAAGTTACTGTAAAATATACTGTAGCTCTCAGCGATTACAAAAAAGTAAAACCGGATATGTTTACGGTTGAAGTTCTTCCGGCGCAAAGCTCAAATAATAAAAGAACTGTCACCGTATCACATAAACCTGATTTTATCAACATTTCCAAAGTTATTCCGGAAACTGTTGAATATATTATTTTTGAGTAACATTTTAATCTGATTAAAATTATGGAAGTAAAAAAATTTTTTATCGATACCCAAAATGTTGCCGATTATGCTCATAAAATTGCCGGATGGATTAAACAAAGAGTAGAACAAACCGGATGTAAAGGTGTTGTATTAGGCATGAGCAGCGGCATTGATTGCAGCGTAGTGGCGAGATTATGCCAATTAGCCGAAGTAGAAGTTCTTTTAGTAATGATGCCGTATGGCGAAGACATGACAAACACCCAAAGTATGCATCATGCTTTAGAATTGATAGAAAAATTCAATTTTGCATATCACACCTTTAATATTCAACCTTCAGTAGATGCATTAACCCTGTCGTTAGAATCTGCCCCCTTTCCTGTTAAGCCGGAAAGCCTCGAATTAAGCAAGGCAAATATTCGTCCAAGGATACGAATGACTTATCTCTATCAGTTAGCCCAATTAAGCGGACGTTGTGTAATAGGAACGGGCAATCTGGCAGAAAGAACGGTGGGATACTTTACTAAATGGGGCGACGGCGGAAGCGACTTAAATCCTTTGGCTATGCTTACCAAGCAGGAAGTATATACATTAGCCCATTTTCTAAATATCCCGCATTGTATCATCAATAAAAAACCATCGGCAGGCTTGTGGGAAGGACAGACAGACGAAGCCGAATTGGGCATGACTTATGATCAGATAGATGCTTATATTTTACAGGGAACATCAGGAAATGCTGAGATTGACCAAAAAATAGAAAGGCGTAAAAACTTTTCTGCTCATAAGTTTGATAAAATTCCAATTTTCGAAGGATAAAAATGATGCTAAAAATAGGTCTTACAGGAGGTATGGGAAGCGGCAAAACTACCGTTAGCAAATGCTTTGCTATGCTCGGTATTCCCATTTACAATACAGATGAAAATGCAAAAAAGTTTCTTTCTGTTCCTGAGATCAGACAGACATTGTGTACAATGTTCGGCGATAAGATTTTAACGAATGAGCAAGTAGACCGTAAAAAATTAGCCGGAATTGTTTTTAATGATATCGGTAAGCTGGTTTCCCTCAATAGTATTATACACCCTTTGGTTAAAGATGACTTTGAAAAATTTTGCGATGAACAAAAAAATGTTCCGTATGTAATACAAGAGTCTGCTATTTTAATAGAATCCGGTTTTCATACCATGATGGATAAAATTATCTGTGTGTACAGCCCTTTGAATATTGCCATTACCAGAGTAGAACAAAGAGACCATACTAGTGCAGAAGAAGCTATGCAGCGTATTAGTAAGCAGATGAATATCGAACTAAAAAAAGAATTAGCCGATTTCGTCATTATTAATGACAATCAACACATGATTATATCGCAAGTAATGGAAATTAACAATGCAATTTCAGAAGCTGGTAAACAAGAGAATGAGTAGACAAGGCACAAGTAAACGAAATACAAGAAGAATGATAAATCTTGAATACCTTATAACGTTATAAACATTTAACTTTAAACCATAAACAACTCAACAATTCAACAGTTCAACATACCTTACAAACATTATAAACCCTATAATTACTTATATAAAACCATGCAAGATACTACTTTTCGTGCTTTTTGGGTTACTGAAACTCCCGAAGGCTTTAAACATGAAATTATTGAACGAAAAATTTCCGATTTACCCCAAAATGATACCCTGATAAAAGTTCATTATTCAGGCTTAAACTACAAAGATGCACTTTCTGCCTCAGGAAATAAAGGGATTACCAGACAATACCCGCATACGCCCGGAATAGATGCTGCCGGAGTGGTTGTAGAAAGTTTATCAAACCGTTTTGCACCCAACACACCGGTTATTGTTACCGGTTACGACTTAGGTATGAATACTGACGGCGCTTTTGGAGAATATATACGCGTTCCGGCAGAATGGGTAGTTCCATTACCTAAAGGTCTTACACTTGAAGAAACCATGATGTTGGGTACTGCCGGATTTACAGCCGCATTAGGAGTTTATAAATTATTGATGGCAGAACAACATCCAACAAATGGAGCAGTAGTAGTAACCGGAGCTACCGGCGGTGTGGGAAGCTTTGCCGTTCAGATACTGAAAAAAGAAGGATTTGAAGTATGGGCATCTTCCCGTAAGCAAGATAATGATTACCTGCTT